>CAZKOV010000033.1:0-10739 GCA_964554465.1 uncultured archaeon | reverse complement strand
TACCCGGACAGAGCGTTGAACTCTCAAAAAACGGTTGCATTAATACTGACGTGGATATTGAAAAAGTAAAAGCTGTATTATGATGAATTTTTCTTCGACTTTATCCCGTTTACAAAACCGCACTTTATGCAGAGCTTCCATGGCTTTTTGCCCCTGCTCTTTATTGAAACTATCCTGAGCCCGCATTTATCGCATTTTTCATCGAGAACTGTGAGGTTCCCTTTCTGCGGGAGTCCGAAAGTGTTTGCGCATGCAGGATACTTGTCACAGCTGACAAACCTTTTCCCTGTCTTTGCCGAATAGATTATATTTAATTTGCCCTCTTCGCACTTATTGCACGGACCCATATATTTGTTGTCGGCGTCCATGTCCCTCACTCCCTTGGACAGGTCTTCGCCTATCTTTTCTTCGTTTTCCTTGAATTTTGCAAGTATTCTCTCGAGGTCTTTCTTGGCGTGTTCTATGACCGGCTCTTCTGTGACATCGCCCTCTTCTATTTTCTCCATTTCGGTGTCAAGGTTCCTTGTCAGTTCAACCGAGACTATTTCGGGGGAATATCTGTCCAGTGACTCGACAACAACTTTCCCCAGCGTCGTGACTGTTATCGAAGCGTCCTTGATGTATTCGCGATCATAAAGGGTCTGCAGAATCTGGGCTCTCGTCGCCTTCGTCCCGAGTCCAAGGTCTTCCATCTTCTTCAGGATTGAAGCCTGTGTAAACCTTTTCGGGGGTTGTGTCATCTTTGAAAGGATATTGACCTCATGCCTGCTCATCTTATCTCCTTTCTCTATTACGGGCAGCACGACTTCCTTGAATCTTGCGAACCTTCCATAAAGGGAAATCCAGTTTGGTTCTATCGTTATTGTGCCCGCTGTCTCGAACTTTTCGTCGCCGACGTTTATTACGACCTTAACGGTTTCCCTTACGGCAGGATCACCGAAAGTGGCAAGATACCGGCAGACTACCAGTTCATAAATATTCTTCTGCTGGACGTTCAGGTTTTTGGGAACGTTTCCCGTGGGATAGATGGCGGGATGGGCCGGATCCTTTTTAGTTCCTTCTTTTGGCAATAACCTGCCCTTTGCCAATACTATGTTAACAGCCTCAGCAAAATTTTTCTGGGAGAGCAGTTTATTCAGAATGTTCTTATGGCCGAGTTTGGCCGGAAGTTTTTGACTTGAAGTTCTCGGATAACTTATCACCGCCTGTTCGTAAAGTGTCTGGGCGATATCAAGGGTCTGTTTCGGTGAATATTTAAAAAGATTATAAGCATCCCTCTGCATCGTCGTAAGGTCAAAAGGGAACGGCGGATTAAGATTGGTTCTTTTCTTTTCGATATCTGTTACAATCGCCTCTTTTCCTTCGCAGTTTCTGAAAGTCCGCTCCGCCTTTTCTTTTTCCCAGATCTGTCCTGCCACATGCATTGCAACGATGTCCGCATCCTTAAGAATCCCGGAAAGTTCAAGCTCCCAGTACGGCTTGGGAACAAAGATTGCTATCTCGTTTTCCCTTTCATCAAGTATCTTCAGGGTCGGTCCCTGAACGCGTCCCGTTGAAAGAACCTTGAAACTACCGCCTTTCTGAAGTGATTTTGTCAGGGCTCTCGATAAGTTTATACCGAAGAACCAGTCAACATAATGTCTTGCAATACCTGAATGTATTATTGGAAAATCGAGATGCTCTGAAGCATTCTGGTACGCCTCGTAAATGTCGTTGCTCGTTAGGGTGGAGAATTTCATTCTCTTTCCATCCTCTTTCTTACATATGAACCGTATTATATTGTAGGCTATAGTCGATCCTTCCCTGTCATAGTCACATGCAGAAATTATGGCGTCGGCATCCTTTGAAAGCCTCAAAATATTATCATAATATTTTTTTGACCATGTATTTCCCTTGTCCTTGTAAGTCGGTCGCCATTCAACATCAAATACGGGATAACTCCAGCCGTTAGATGAATTTGGATCCTTCTTTTCATCAAGAACGAATAAATGACCTACGGCAGGCACGATCATTAAAGGGCGCGTTCCGCATTCAATCTTGAAGTAAGAAGCCCCCCGATTGTTCACCTTTTGCACTTTTCCGTTATCAGCAAGTGCCACTGCAATTCTTTGTGCAGCATTTGGTTTTTCAGCGATTATCAATGTGTAGCTCATGTATGCACAACCGTTTGTATTTTCTATATTTTAACGAAGTCACAGTCAATTTCAATCCATATTTCATGTTGGCGGAGTCTAATGTCTTTCTTATCGGTTTTTGAAATTAAGGGGCAGTTAGGTATAAATAAGTTTGCGTCGTACAATAACCGTTAATTTATGTAATATATAATAAGAGGATTTCCGGTTTTTCATTTTAATCTTATGACTTCCATATTCTTCGGAGTTGTTGTCTCGACTTTGAGCGCTCTGTGCGCATCACGTGCAAACTCGATACAGGTATAATTGTCACCGTGGACTGTTATAACACGCTCAAGCTTTGTTCCTTTTGAAAGTTTGTAGATGAAGTTCATAAGCTGTCTTCTGTCCGAGTGGCCGGACAATCCGGATATCGTCTCGACTTCAAGTTCGATCGGAAGTGACATGTTTTTCCCGTTTTTTGCCGTTATCGGTATATCTTTATGACCTTTCTGGATTCTTCGGCCCAAAGTTCCTTCTGCCTGATAACCTACGAAAAGCAGCATGTTTCTTTTGTCTGGTGCAAAGGCCTTAAGATATTCTATTGCAGGTCCTCCCACAAGCATACCGGAAGTCGCTATAACAACACAAGGTTCTGTCGAATCTATAACATCGTCCCTCTCGCGGTGAACTATATGCTTCAGCCTGTCGTATATGAAAGGGTTGTTTCCTCTGTGGAAAATCTCTTTCTGAAGACCCTTTGAAAGATACTCGGGATATGCTGTATGAATTGCAGTCGCATCGAAAAGCATGCCTTCCATGTAAATGGGATATTCAAACCTGTTCTGGGCGAGGATTGCCATTATTTCCTGTCCTCTTCCGACAGCGAATGATGGTATGAGGACCTTTCCCCCGCGTTCCATTGTCTTTCTTACCAGACTCAGCATTTTCTCATGAGCATCCTTCATCGACGTCATGAAATCGTTCGGGCCTCCATATGTTGATTCCGTTACTATTGTCTCAACTCTCGAGAAGTTAGTAAAGGCGGGGTCAAACAATTTCGTAGGTCCGTATTTGAGATCACCCGTATATAATATGTTATGAAGACCGTCTCCTATATGCAGGTGCACGAGAGCTGAACCGAGAAGATGGCTTGCAGGCTGCAGAGTAAGGCGCGTGTCGGATGTTATATCGCATACTTCACCGTAATCCAAGGCGATCGTATGCTTAACTGCGGTTTCCACGGCTTTTTTCATGTAAGGCGCGTTTTTCCCTTCTTTCTGGCATACGTCAATATAATCCAGACATAAAAGAACCATTAAATCCCTTGTGGGAGCCGAGCAATAAAGCGGTCCTTTGTATCCGTTTTCATAAAGCCATGGAATATAGCCGCAGTGGTCCACATGGGCATGCGACAGGACAACAGCATCAAGTTTATTCACATCAAATTCGGGAATATCAAGATAAGGGTAACGGTCAAGCGAGACGTCTACACCGCAGTCAAGGAGTATGTTAGAGTAGTTGGTTTCGACGAGCATTGAACTTCTCCCGACCTGCCTTCCCGCGCCCAGAATCCCCAACCGGACCCATCTTTCTTTATCATTAACTTTATTATCGGGTTCGGTGTTTATCTTCTGGCCCACGCTGTTCAGAAATTTCTTCCTATAATCCATTTCAGTGTGCAGAAGGTTTCTTACGGCCCTCACCACCTTGGAATCTATTGCCGGAGCCCTTTCGATCTTCGGAAGCCACATAGTCATTTCTTTAAGCTTCCTATAGGTTTCGCCGCCCTTGCCTATCACGAGACCGGGTTTCTGGGATTCAATGACAACCTTCCCCATCTCAGGTTCAAAATAGATGGCCTTGATACCGGCCTCTTCGGGGACTATCTCCTTTATTATCTTCTCCACTTTTCCCATGTCCCCCGTAATAGAAATGTCCGGTCTTACTTCAACCCTCTTCTTGAGATTGGATACTATTTTTTTTACATGGAGTTCGTTATCAATGAAGAACTTTCTGCTCTTCGTATATAACACTATTTCTGATGCCTCAAATGTGACTTCGGATATTTTTGCATCTTTAGGCAGATTATTCTTTAATTCTTCTAAAATGTTCATTGTTATCTCCTACTTCTTTTTATTTTTGTTTTCTAACTAATCAGGAACTAGGGACGCTATTAACGCCGTATTGTGATTAAAATTAATACTTAAGCGAGAAGCTTAAGAACTTCCTCGTCTGTCAGTTTTTTGAATTTGCCTTTTTCTATTATTGATATGTCTATGCCTGTTCCTCCGGAATAAATGTCTCTTTGTGTTGCAGATTTTATGGCTTTTACAACAAGTTTTGCTGCCGCGTTTATCTCCATGCCTTCTTTGAAACCGTCCTCGAGTACCCCGAAAGCCATTACAGAGCCGGAACCTGAGGAGAAGTATTTTTCCTCCATCACAGAGCCGTCCGGGCCGAGGCTGAAAACACGCGGCTTTGTGTCGTATCCGCCTACTATAAGCTGCAATAAATATGGATACCATTTGCTTGAATAAAGAATATTACCAACAAGATTTGCGGCAGCCGCAATAGGCATCTTTTTCTCTTCATTCAGTTCATAAAGTTTCAGTTCTGCCTTTATATATCTTATGATGGCCTGCGCGTCCCCCACAGAACCCGCTATCGTCATTCCTAAATTATCGTCTATCTGGTACACCTTCTGGGCTTCTTTGCTTGCTATCAGATGGCCCATCGTGGCTTTCCTGTCAGCGCCAAGTATTGTTGCTCCTTTGCAGACAAGACCCACCGTGGTGGTACCCGTCTTTAATCTCATATTATCAATATCTTCTGTCATAAGAATCAGTCCGTTCTACTCCTTTATTATTTTGATTATATTTAAATATTTTGTATATATATAGGTGATAAATTCTCGAGTATAGAAAAGTTTATAAACCCTATATCCAATTAAAATCAAGTTAGCCCGGATGAAACGAATGCTTACAAGCCACTAAAGCTTGCTCATTCCATTTCACCTTATCCCTCATCCGGGCTCCTCATCCCATCTTGTTCTGTCTTTGAATAAAATCAACATTTCAGTAATATATCTGGTTCTATGAGAAAGTGTTAAAATAAAAGAAAAAGAAGGCTTATGTAAAGCCAATTTATGTGCTTACTTTACCTGTCACTGTACCCGCATCCTTGAATCCGGCGAGGTTCTGATCCACGTTCGTGTATGTAAAGTCGAATTTTACGGTGTACGAAGCACCAGCCGAACTTGCCGGACATGTTGCAGTTACTGTCATTGCCCCGCCGTTCGCTATGTTGGCTGAACCGACTGCCGCACTATTAATCTGTACACCCGTACATGCGGTTCCTGCGGCGTTGGTTACTGACAATGTAGTAACATTTATTGCGTATGGCAGATTGTTGCTTAATCTGACAGTTAATGCTCCTGCCGCCGTGTACTGCCATCCACCCGCTGCGGGTTTCCCAAGTTCCGCGAATCCTGTTGCTGCCGTTGTCGTGTATGCTCCGGGATTGAATACACCAAGAGCGTACAATGCGGCTGCGACTATTATAACTATAATAATGGCCCAGCCGTAGGTCATAAGATATTCCATTGCGGATTGACCTTTCTTCATTCTCATCCCTTGTTCACCTCTTAAAATTATAATTATAATTGGGTACGCCTCATATATATAATTAAACCCGCATTATATTCACACCATTCCGGTGAAAAAGACTTCCAGCATGCCGTTCGCTATGAAAAACATAACTAATGCCAGAATCATGAAAACCGGTATATATTTTATTCCGTTTCTTTCCTTCCCGCTGTCTATTATCCCTATTATAAGGCTTGAAAAGAAGGTGGTTATGATTATCGCGATTATCGAAAAAATGAAGAGGAATTCCTGAGAGATCGTAGCGCCACCGCCTCCCGAAAACATAGTTATTCCGGCGGCTGTCATCTGTGAATCCACAGCAGCACCGACACCGAACTGGGATATCATTCCCACAAGATGTATCGTAAGTGCATAAAGAACCGGTGCAGCAACGCATCCCGCAAATATTATGAATATGCCGTACATGAGGATGTTCGCCTTTACCTCTTTTTTTATTGCCTCTTTTCTTCTTATATCGATTGCCGTTTCCTCCAAAAGGGATACAAGCTGACCTCCTGACCTGACCCCCTCGTTAATCAATTTCATTGTGCTTTCCAGTATGTCTGACTTTACGAATTTCCCAACATTTCTGAAGGCATTCTCCAGAGAGTCCCCTGTTATCATGTCTTTGCCTGCCTTTTTTATAGCTTCCGCAAGGGGACCGAATTCTTCCCTGGCGCTTAGTATAAGAGCCCTGCTTGGTATGAACCCCGCCCTCATGTTAGCTGACATGAGCTCAAGGGTATCGGGAAGGATCTCTTCAACAAAACTAATCCTCTTTTCCATTGCAATATATATGAGACCATGCATGAGAGCAAACGTGCCCACAAAAACTCCCGCATATACAAATATGACATATTCCCCCGCAAAAAAACCTATCACTGCCGCCGTGATGATGCTTATAATCAGCGATCTTGCAAAGAATTTGTCTATGGGTGTTTTCATTCCGGCTTCTTCAAGCATTGATTCTATCTTCCTTTTATAGAAGATTGGAAGTATTTTCTTTAGCATGACATCACTTTAATCTATACCCGACGGTCTCCTTGATTTTATCATTCCTATAAACATGAACTGGAAAATTGCCAGAAACACGAGGATGAATATAAGCAACATATTGATATCAAAATTCATTCCCCCAGAAAACGTGGAAAGTACCAGAAGGAACGTTATTCCGAGAGTCGGCATGATAACCGCAAGCATCATATACATCATCGTCATGGGATTCAGCGTGGAACCGTATTTTTTTATTGCGATTCTCTGCTCCACCGATATATCGTTCACGATTTCCTTTATGGTCTCACCGACATCAGCTCCCGATTTTATGGAATTGACAAGCTGCCATATTATCCTCCTGAAATGAAGGGACGGTGTATCCCTTGCAATGAGTTCAAGGGCAGCCGCTTCCGATTTTCCCGTATTTATCTCGTTCAATGCCTTTTTCATTTCTTCTGAGAGTTTTCCGTATTCGCTTCTTGCAATTGCAGTTATACAATTAAAAAGGGGAACGCCTGCCCTTATCTGGACTAGGATCTGATGAAGGGCCGCTGAAAGGTTCTTCTCTATGTCACGTACCTTCCTTTTTACACTTACGTGAGGGTACATGATTATTACAAAAAACACCATTCCTCCCACAAAGGCTCCACTTCCGAATGAAAGCAGTATACTGATAATAACATCGACGTGTTGGAGTGTGACCAAAAGCATTACCGCTGATATCATCAAAAAATAAATTACGAATCCTATTATGGCAAAAGATGACCATTCCCGCGGATCGGAATCAATCCCGGATTCATTAAGTTCGAATCTTAGTGCGGGGAAAAAATTTGATACGAACTCCCCGAAACCCATCAATCTGTGCGCTATCTTCAGTGCTACTTCTTTTTTGAATGGAAGAAAGGGAACATTTTGCATAATATATTATTTTGAGAGGCTCCCTTAAATTGTTGGATTTTATTTTCCTTTTGCATCTCTTATTAAATCCAGAAGGCTTATGCTGTCCTCTTCTTCAGTTGTATTTTCTGATTCCAGCTCGGCGTCAAACAGATCGACTGTGGAAAGTATGCGGGCTTCCAGTGTCCGTGGAGGTGTCGGACCCTTTTCACCGAAGTGCGAGGCGACCATATGTATCACGTCTTCAGGGAAGCCTCTCGCATAAAGTTCGGCCGTTCCCAGCATGGTGTGGTCTAACATCAAATCGGTGCTGTCCCATTCCCCTTTACTCTTTATATATTCAAAGACTTTCCCGATATCATGCACGAGACATCCGGATATAAGAAAGTCTTTATTTATTTCCACACCATACACGCTTTTTAGGACTTCTGCGATCTTAAGTGACATCTTCGTGACACTTAAGGTATGTTCTAGCAAACCTCTTTCGTAAACATGATGCCAGTTAAGGGATGCGGGAGCTTTCCCGAATTCGGAATGTTTGCCATCAAAATTCTTATTCGAAAGGTATGGATTTTTCAGAATCGATATGGTCTTTTTCCTGAGATCGGAATCCTTTATCTTTCCGGCTATATCAAGAAGGTCCTTCATTCCCGCTGTCATAATTATCATCGCTCTCTTGGTTTCTTTGATTTATATTATTTTCATTCTTTTCGATTTCTTTCAGCTCCTTATTAAGGCCGTTCATTGTGGAAGCTATATTTTCTTTCCTTTCTTTCCTTTCCTGCAGAAGCTTCACGAATGTATCCTCGTCTATCTCTCTTTTGAAATATTCTGAATGGAGCATGTCTATGTCATTTTCTATGTTTTCGAATTCCAACTGGAGATCCCGGAGTTTTTCTTTTATTGCAAACTTCCTGTCTTTCATGTGCTTCTCTTCGACCTTCTTTTCGACGTCTTCCATGTCGATTTTTTCCGTTTTCGTTATTATGGTGGTCTTTCCTCTCTTTCCGGCAAGGATGGTTCCGGCGAGAGCTATGACTATTATCACCGCGCCGATTATGAAATAAAGAAGGTAATCACTTATATCATGCTTCTTTACGGTGAATAACAATTTATCAAGGTTTCCTGCCACGCCTTTATCATCCGATGCCGAAATATCAAAGGATAGTATCTCTTTATTTTCCGTGTCAAAGGTTCCTATATAAGTTCCCGGCTCCACACTCCTTTCAAGGACAATTTCCTCTCCGCCGTTTATCCTCATTTTTAAGCTTGCTTCATCAGCAGGAGTTCCGTCACTGTATTGCGCCCTGACTTTAATTTTAACGGTCTCCCCGGATGATAATTGTTCGTAGGGGGCTGGTTCAAGAACTGTTATAATCAGCTGCGAGCTCTCAAGATGCAATATCAAGGAATTGGTACCGTATTCACCGTTTTTTTCAGCGACGCAGGCTAAAACCCATTCGGTCCTGTTGTAATGTATTGGAATCTTATACGACGTTTTATAAAAAGTGTTTCCCAGTTCATCGCTCTGTTCAGTTAATTCCATGTAATTTCCGTTGATATCGCTGCAATTGACATGCATATCTTTTACATCATTATTCTCCCTTGTAACCTGCACTATAACCGCTACTTCTTCGCCTTTTTTTATTTTTTCTCCGAAAGGTGAAGGGGACATTATTCTGAGATTGTACGTCTCCATTTCCGAGGCGCTTATCATTATGTCTATCTTTTCTTCCCCCCTGTTGCTGTATGGATCTATTGCCGAGATTCCGACGGAGCACATTCCAGCGGGAACGGCACGGGATATCGTAACACCCTCAAAAGAGTATGTACCGCTCAGGCTGTCTGCCTGAACGGATTTGATCGTTTTCTTATATTTGTCACTGCATACGATCTCAGCGCTGACGTAAGATCTCTTCGGAGCAATGCCGCTTATTTTTATAATATCGAAGATTTCATAGACATATTTGTCAGCGGATGCCGTTATGAATATAAACGGGTCTATGATCATTTCAATTTCTTTTTTCATTTTACTGTCGACATATATTCCGATTTTCCACACGCCTTCCGCATTGTTATTAATGACGCCCGTTCCGACGTAGAAACCGTTCAGAAACTCCAAGACAATATCATTTTTCATGATAGGTGAGGAAGCCCTGACAATGCAATCTTCACATACCGCATCGTTTTTCAGGGCCTTTATTTTTATGTCAAAATTGTCCCCCCTTTTCAACGTCTGGGAAGGAGCAGGATCAATAACTTCTATATCAATGGCGGTATCTTCAGTAATTGTCTCATTGCCCGTTTCATTTACCTGTTTATCCGGGTTCATTATTACTATGGGGTCTATAGACTCGGTATTCACCTGTCCGCTGCTGTCAATTGCCTTCATTCCCAACTCATAACTACCGGCACTTTTTGCTTTCAGGTTCCATTTCTTTGTGATAGATATAGGTGAATACTGACGGGGATTTAACTGGTATTGATCAGCCAGATATATAGGGGTATCCGTCCCTATATCATGCCACCCCTTGGAATCCTTATATATTGCATATACATTTACATTGTCACAATCACCGCTGCATGTCACGGGACCGGCGAGTTCGAATTGATCCCCCACGCTGAAAGTTTTTATCTTTGGATACTCAATCACAATCGAAACAGAAGTCCACTCAGCCTGATCCGTATAGAATATGGTATATTGATCAGTGATTCCTGTCACGGAATCCATAACGGGCTGGAAATCGACAGTAATACCGTACTCATAATCATCCAGCTGAGAATATTCTTCGAGAATCCACTCGAATTCACAGACCTCGTTTTCATCCATTATGCATGTCTGGTTGGAATAATATTTTATGTGAAGACGGGATGAGAGCACACCTTTAACCTCCCCGCAAAAACCGTTTCGGCATTCGAGAACAACCCTCACTGTGACATCGCTCCCTTTCGCTGCGGGCATCTGAGGGGCGATTTGAGTTTCCTTAATTACCAGCTCACCGGGATTCTGCATGGATCCTGACCCTGCGGTTATGGTAACCATCATGGGTTCACCCTGTGAGGTGATTCCTATATCTGTATTGTTGTAATA
>CAZKOV010000032.1:603-10997 GCA_964554465.1 uncultured archaeon | reverse complement strand
AGTATCCCTTTCAAGAACTAATCCGGAAATCCACACGATAACGGGTATATTCCCGGCGGCGGCCATACTGGAAAGGGAAGCGTTTGAGATGCTGGGGATAAACTTCAAGGGACATCCCGACCTGCGGAAGGCATTCCTTGATGAAGATTCTCCCGAAAAACCACTTCTCAGAGGCAAGCAGTGAGCACAATGATAGACATTGTGAAAATACCCGAAGGCAGAAAAGCAGCACTTATAGGAAGGAACGGATCTACAAAAAAGAAGATAGAAAAAGAAGCGAAGGTAGAGCTTGAGATAAAAGATAATGACGTCGAGATTAGAGGGGAGGATCTGGAGGTCATATACGCACGTGACATCATAAAGGCTATAGGCAGGGGTTTCTCTCCCAAAGACGCTTTCAAACTCTTGGATGATGAATATCAACTGCTTGTTCTGAACGTAAAGGACTATACAACAAGACAGATTGAGCATGTTTTGGCCAGGGTTATAGGGACCCACGGTAAGACAAAGCGAATTATAGAGGAATACACAAAAACGAAATTATCCATACACGGTAAAACTGTATCCATCATAGGAACACCCCAAGATATACATATAGCATCAGAAGCAGTTGAGATGCTTTTTGAAGGTGCCATGCACAGGGCCGTCTATATTTATCTGGAAAGTGCCCAGAGAAAGCTAAAGGAGATAAATTAGTCTCCCCTCCTATTTGCATAGGAGGGGAGAGGGAGGGTGGTGGGGTTGATAAAAAAGATCACTAACCTTGGGTGAAGTATTTCTCATATTTGGCTAGTATTTCCTCTGCTTTTTCATCATTGAATTTGAAAGAGCCGTTTTTTACATATTCTATAAAACCATCCACTCTAAATGGCATTGTGACTAATTCTCCTTTGTTCATTTTTGCAAGATTAGTATCAAGAATAGTCAGATAAATAGCATCTACTTGTTTCCCCTTTTCACCCTTTGCCTTACCATAACCTTGAATAATAAATCCGTCCGGATTTGCCTTTCCGTCAGAGATTCGATCTATAACCTCTTTAAATCCGCTTTCATAACCAGATCCTTTATCCAGAAATCTGCCTCTTTTATATCCTTTTAGTCCACTAATAGGGGAGTCTTCAGTTAAACTATAACCACTCATAAATAACACCAACATCTATACTACATATATAGAAGAAAGCTTTATAAATGTATGCCTTTTTGTTACTCAGAAAAGGTTAAATAATATGAACTTTAAATAATGATTTGAGGTCATATTTATTTTCTGCAGTTCTTGTCGCTTTATAAGACATTTTTCTTATTTCACGAGTTCCGATTCCCAGATAAAACGCTTTTAAACTTAAAGATATTGTCGGTATTCCATTTTCAAGTGATAACGATTCTTCTAATACTGTAAAATGGGCCTCACTTTTATCGTTACCCCAATAAAAAATACCTTTACCTTTCCAGGTCATATATGTTTGAGATTTTAATCTCTTGTTTCTGAGCATTTTTAATGGATTCGGATCTTCCAAACACTGCAACCATAGGTACAAATCTCCATTCTTTTGAATACCACTACTAAAAGGTTCCTCAACCATAAAAATCACTTCAAACTACTCAGATTTTGATTAAATATTTTATAAATTCATCTTTCTCCAGCCTTTTTGGCTCTGATTAATAAAAATGTGCTGTCATAATAATGTTATCGGGTAGGTAAGGAATGAGCGCAAAAGCAGTGGAAATGGCCCAGACTCAAAAAGAGATAAGCATATCCGAATTCTTTGAGAAGAACAGACATCTTCTAGGGTATGACAATAAAATTAAGGCTCTTTTGACCATAGTGAAAGAAGCAGTTGATAACGCCTTGGACGCATGCGAAGAGGCACGGATTTTACCTGATATTTACCTCCAGGTTAAGCAGATGGAAGAGGAAAAGTACGAGATTATTATACAGGATAACGGGCCTGGCATAGTGGAGCGCCAGATACCGAAAATATTCGGGAAATTGCTCTATGGAAGCAAATTCCACCGCCACAGGCAATCAAGAGGCCAACAGGGAATTGGTATAAGCGGTGCCGTCCTTTATGCACAACTGACCACAGGAACAGCCACTATAATCGAAAGCGCTATAGGTGATGGCAAGATTCATAATTATAAGCTTCGTATCGAGGTCGGAAAGAACGAGCCTAAAATAGTCGAGAAAAGTACCAATACGGAGACAGAGGGATGGAGAGGAACAAGGCTCCGGTTCGTTGTGGAGGCAGTCTACAGAGAGCATAAACAGTCCGTAATTGAATATCTGAGACAGACAGCCATCGCAAACCCCTTTTCAAACATCACTTTCGATTCTCCTTACGGGAGGACCGAATTCAGGAGGGGCATTGAGGAACTTCCTAAGGAGACTAGAGCGATAAAGCCTCATATTCAGGGCGTCGAAATAGGCATCCTTTCCAGAATGGCCCACCAGACAAAAGCCAGAACTCTTGAAACCTTCCTTATAGAAGATTTTACACGCATAGGAAAGAAAACAGCAGCCGAGATATGCAGGAAGGCTGAAATAGACCCAAAATCAAAGCCAAAAAAGCTGTCACATCAAGATTTTGAACGGCTTATAAAGGCCATAAAACATGTAAAACTCATAAATCCTCCTATGGACTGCCTTTCTCCTATGGGAAAAGAGGCCTTAATTAGCGGTCTTAAAAAGGAGCTTGATCCCATATGGGTGGATGCTGTGGTAAGATCGCCTTCCGTATATAGGGGCTGGCCTTTCCAGATTGAAGTGGGAATAGCTTACGGAGGCTCTATTAAAGGCTCAAAGGTTATGAGACTTGCAAACAGGGTCCCACTTCTTTATCAGGCAGGAGATTGCGCCATAACGAAATCCGTGAATAAGGTGGACTGGAAAAACTATAAGCTATCCTCAAAAGACCTTTCAGAAGACCCGATTACAATTTTTGTTCATATGGCGTCTGTATGGGTGCCTTTCACTTCGGAATCCAAGGAAGCGATAGCTTCATATCCGGTAATAATCAAGGAAATCAAGCTCGCTATTCAGGATTGTGCAAGGAAGCTAGGTTTATACCTTTCAGGACAGATGAAGGCAAGGGAGATCCACGAGAGAAAGAAGACGCTTGAAAAATACGTAGACGATATAGCGACAGCCCTTTCAAATCTTTCGGGAGAGGAGAGGAACAAGATAGAAAAAGCCATGATTGAACTTATAAAATGGCGCTGGGGGGAAGATAATGAGCAAGGAAATGGAGAAGAAGCTTAGGGAAATGGCAAAAGCTATAGTGGACCAGATTTACGCCAAGAAGAACCCCTCTATAGAACTCCCTATAAGGACGCTTTCGAACGTTTATTTTGATGAAGATGACAAGCTGATCAAGATAGGAGATAAGACAAGCAGCCGGACATACATGAACATGGCTCATACGAGAAAATTCATGCAGACGGTTCTTATCGCAAATGAATGCAAGAAAATCATGGATCAGGGCGTCACCACCTCGGTCAGGGACCTGTATTATGCGCTTAAACATACCATAAAGGGCACCAGCGAGAACACCTTCAATGAGCAGTCAGAATCAGATCCACTAATAGAAGATCTGGAAGCTGCTCTGAACACGCTACGTGAAGAGATTAACCTGAAGACCGACAGGAAAGGGTATTTAGCTGGAGGAGTGATGATTAACGATGCCGGAGACCTGATAAACGGGAGGAAAATGGGGTCCTCGGGGTGGGCCATACCGAGCAACGTTGAGCCCGAAGTCATCAATTTCGAGGATATTTCGGCAGATTTCATTCTTGTTATAGAGAAAGATGCAGTCTGGCAGCGTCTGAATGAAGACAAGTTCTGGAAGAACCATAATTGCATAATAATCACGGGAAAAGGCCAGCCCGCAAGAGGTTGCAGACGTCTTATAAACAGGCTTCATATGGAGAACAAGCTGCCTGTTTATGTTCTCGCTGATGCTGATCCGTGGGGATATTATATTTACTCTGTTATAAAGCAGGGCTCTATCAACCTTTCTTTCCTTTCAGACAGGTTAGGCACCCCCGAAGCCAGGTTTGTAGGCCTTACGACCGAGGACCTTCATGAATTCGAGATACCCAAGAACGTCACGATCAAGCTCACGAAAGAAGACCAGAAGAGGATAAAGGAATTAATGAAATATGTCTGGTTTAAGCCCAAGGAATGGCAGAAGGAATTGCAACATATGTTGAAATCAGACTTCAAGCTGGAACTTGAAGCCCTGTCTGCAAAGGGTATAAAGTATGTATCTCATGAATATCTCCCGAAGAAAATTGAGGAGAAAATGTTCTTGCCTTAATCAAAATTCTATACTGAAACTAACCAGTAGATTTCTATTCAAAGGTCATTTCCTACTCCATCATTTTATTAACATGCAAAAAATTTTCCTTCGTCTTCAATGGAAATGAGAAGAACTCTGAATTCCTGAACGTCTTCAAGATTCAGCGGATGCTTGTCTTTTTTCAACATCAGTAACACCACTTATTCTGGTACGTGTTTATAGCCTTTCTGAAAACCGGAAAATTCTGAGGCCAGCTAAACGGGTCTCTACCCAAGCCAATAGCCGCTGCACCTATGACCGCTCTTGGGTCACCACCGTAAACTTCAAGATTCCTTTCAAATCTCTAGTATAATATATCAACTTTTTTCTGTCTGCATTGTTCAGGCATATAGCTCATCTGAATCCTCCTCCTATCACTCATATGCATCCTGAAATCTCAAGAAATGTTCATCATTTTTTGTACCGATCTCCGGCATACGATTTCTTTTCCATGTTGACGGGTGGCCAAAATAGGACTCTATCTGTCTTCTGTAAATATCGGCCATTGTTGCCTTTTTCCAGTTTTCAGATATTTCGTAATTCATTCTCTACCTCTTTTTCATCCACTACGGCATTGCCCTGATTCACCGGCAGAAAACGTGAAAAACAACATCATATATTCTCAACGGCAAATCAAGGCAGAAAGCAGAACAGGACTTTCCTATTCAGCATTTAATGCCGCAGAGAATGTGATAGACCTTGCTGTCATTAATGAGGTCTGACGAAAAGTTCTTCATACCCACTCTCAAACAGCTAGGCTTCATAACCAATTCTTTAGTGAACAAATCTTAAATAAGTTATGTTTGAATAGACTCTGTTTAAATTTTTTTGAATATATCTATATGATATGAAAATAGGCATTTTCGGTTCATCTTCTAACGATATAAAAGAAACAATCAGAATAAGTGCGCGAAGAATGGGGGCCGAGATTGCACGAACAGGCAATATTCTGATAACCGGAGCTTGTTCCGGCATCCCTCACGAAGCCGTTTTGGCGGCTCATGAAGTGGGAGGCAGAACGATAGGATATTCCCCTGGGACGGATCTTGCAGAACATGTAAGAACTTTCAATTACCCTGCGGAAGGTTTCAGCCAGCTCATTTTTGTCCCGATGCATTTCGAAAATAAAAATAATCCTTCCTTATCCACAAAATACAGAAGCATTAACGCGATTTCAGAGTGCGATGTGGTCGTCATAATAGGAGGGAAAACGGGAACACTGGCAGAATTTGCAATAGCATATGATTCTGGGAAAACAATAGGAATACTTGAAGGTAGTGGAGGGATAACGGAACGTACCATAGATACATTTCTTGAAGACATAGAAATGAAAATCGGTGCAAAGATATTCAGGGATTCCGATCCGATAGCTCTTTTGAGAAAGCTTATAGAAGTCGACGAACAGGATAAGCACATCACTTTCTGAGTCCTTTTTAAATAATTCTGATTTCTATATACTATCAGATTCAGGTGTTTAATATGAGAATTTATGTTGCTACATGCCTTATTGGAAGCTTTGCTTTTGATAAAGATAAAAATATTCTTCTCTATAAACTGTTTCCTAAAGAAGTAGATAAAATTGCAGACAGAATTGCGTCTGTAGAGAGAAAAGAAATTACTCCAGAAGAGCGTGAAATTGTAAATGAACTGAAAGAAACAGGAGCGCAGGAAGTTATCTGGGACAAGGATGGCTCTATTGAGGGGATATCGTGTGTCCAGAAAGAGGACAATCTTGCCCAGCAGATTCTGAGGGAAGAATTCAGAAGGCTTGCCATTGATCTTAAATGGACAAACAGTCAGGCGGAAATAAACCAGATGCTTACAAAGGTTAATGTTGAAGTTTCCAAGAAGAAACTCCGTCAGACAAAAAAAGATGTCATATTGATACAGGTCATAAATACATACGATTCCATTGAAGAGAACCTGAACACGATTACTGAGCACATACGCGAATGGTATGGTCTTTACTTTCCGGAACTTTCAAAAAATGTAGCAGATCACCAGAAATTCATAGAACTGATTTCAAAATATGGAAGAAAGGAAAATTTCAGTGATGACAAACTGGCAGAAATTGCAAAAAAATCGGCGGGCATGGAGTTCAGCGATGCTGACATAAAGTCGGTTTCTGATTTCGCGGAAAGTCTTAAAATAATGTACAGAACGAGAGAGAAGCTTTCCGAATATGTCACAAAACTCGTAGACGAGGTCGCACCGAATACAGCGGCAATAGCAACACCGATCATAGCGGCCAGAATGATCTCTCTGGCAGGAGGGATCGAGAGGATGGCAAAAATGCCATCATCCACTATCCAGCTTCTGGGAGCTGAAAAAGCTTTGTTCAGACATCTCAAAGGTCAGGGCAAAGCCCCCAAATACGGAGTTCTTTTCCTGCATCCTCAAATACAAAACTCCCCGAAAACGGTAAGAGGAAAGGTAGCAAGATTGCTTGCGTCAAAAATCAGTCTGGCAGTAAAGATTGATATGTATTCAAAGAAAGATAAATCAAATGCCATGAAAAAAGAAGTTGCACAAAAGGTCAACGCTCTCCAGATAGCGGCCTCCAAAAAGGGAAAGAAATGATACTGTAATTAATTCTTCCAGTTTTACACGGTTTCAACTTCGTCTATCTTTTCAAACCTTGTGAATGAGACGACTTTATCCCCTTCATCGAGGCGCATTATTCTGACACCCTGCGTGTTTCTGCCGATCTTCGATATCTGTTCTACGGGTATTCTTATTGCCTGCCCGCTCTTAGTCATGACGAGGATTTCATCTGTATCAGAAACGGGTTTTATATAGACGACATTACCGTTCCTTTCTGTCGTTTTTATGTTTATAACACCCTTCCCGCCCCTGTGTATCGTGTTATATTGCGTAAATTCTGTCCTTTTTCCATACCCGTTCTCGGTTATTGTAAGAAGAGATTTCGTAATATCAGCTACACAAGCGCCTACAACCTCGTCCGTCTTGCCAAGCCTTATCCCACGGACACCCGCGCCGGTTCTTCCTATCTCCCTTGCCTCAGATTCATCGAATCTCGTCGAAAGGCCATTTTTTGTGGCTATCATGATATCGCTGTGACCGTCCGTCATGAAAGCTTCCCTGAGTTCGTCCCCTTCCTTAAGGGTTATAGCTCTTATACCCGTAATTCTTGGCCTGCTGTAGTCCATAAGGCTGCTCTTTTTTATGACACCTTTTTTGGTTACCATGACAAGATGTTTCCCTTCCTCGAATTCTCTTACGGGGATGAAGCATTTAATTGTCTCCCCCTCTTCAAGGCTCAGAAGATTGACTATAGCCTTGCCTTTTGAATATCTGCCTGCATCGGGGATGTTGTAGGCCTTGAGCCAGTAAACCTTTCCTTTGTCGGTGAGGAACAGTATGTAGCTGTGAGTGCTTGTCACAAAACAATCGGCAATTATGTCACCTTCCTTTGTGCGTGCTCCTATTACGCCTTTGCCTCCTCTGTTCTGGATCCTGTATTCCTCTATAGCAAGGCGCTTGATATAATCGTCCTCGCTTATCGTGATGACGACGTCCTCCTCATCTATCAGGCTCTCGTCATCTATTTCCTCAAACTCCATTGCGTCATTTATTTTGGTTCTTCTTTTATCAGAATATTTCTCTTTCATTTCATTAAGTTCATCTTTTATGATTTTGAGTATCTCCCTTTCATCTGCAAGTATTTCCTTCAGTCTTGCAATGAGTTTTCTGAGATCCTCAAGTTCGAGACGGATTTTATCCTGTTCCAAGTTTGTAAGTCTTGAAAGCTTCATGTCAAGAATGGCGTTTGCCTGGATTTCTGTAAGTCCGAAGGTTTTCATCAGACCTTCTCTCGCCGTTGGCACATCTTTTGATTTCTTGATTAATTGAACGACTGCGTCAATGTTATCAAGGGCTATTATCAGACCCTCGAGTATATGGGCTCTGTTTTCCGCCTTATCCAGATCAAATTCCGTCCGTTTGCGGACAACCGTTCTTCTGTGAAAAATAAAATTTTCTATGATTTCTTTTAATCCCATGACTCTGGGCTGATTGTCAACCAAGGCCAGCATTATAATTCCGAAAGTGCTTTGCAGGGCTGTATGTTTGTAAAGATTGTTTAAGATGACATCAGCGTTTGCATCTCTTTTCAGTTCAATAACTATTCTCATACCCTCTCGGTCGGACTCGTCACGGAGATTGCTTATACCTTCGATCTTTTTGTCTTTGACTAACTCAACTATGTTTTCTATCAGGGAGGTCTTGTTTACCTGATAAGGGATTTCTTTTATGATTATCGCTTCTTTTCCCTTCCTTTCCTCTGTCACAGTTTTTCCGCGTACGACGATCCTTCCACGACCGGTTTCGTATGCCTTGAATATCCCGTTTTTGCCCATTATTTCGCCGCCTGTGGGGAAATCGGGTCCCGGAATGAAACTCATAAGTTCCCTTACAGAAATTTCGGGGTTATCTATGGAATTTATTATGGCGGTGCACGATTCCGCGAGATTATGGGGAGGTATATTTGTTGCCATGCCGACAGCTATACCTGACGATCCGTTTATCAAAAGATTCGGAATCTTTGACGGAAGAACGGAAGGTTCTTGTGTAGAACCATCGAAATTGGGGACAAAGGGAACGGTTTTCTTTTCTATGTCCCTGAGAAGCTCTTCAGCTATTGCAGCCATTCTGGCTTCAGTATAACGCATCGCGGCTGCTGCATCACCATCAATGGAACCGAAATTTCCCTGGCCATCGACGAGGGGATACCGGAGAGAGAAATCCTGGGCCATTCTTACAAGGGTATCGTAGATTGCGGCGTCGCCGTGGGGATGGTAATTAGCCATGCATGTACCGACGACGTTCGCAGATTTCCTGAAGGGTTTGTTGTGGAGTAGACCATTCTCCCACATAGTATAAAGAACCCTCCTGTGGACAGGTTTTAATCCGTCACAGACATCCGGCAACGCTCTTCCTATAATAACAGACATCGAGTAATCTAAATACGATTCCTTCATTTCATTTTCGATCAGCCGTTCAACAACCTGGCCAGAAGTAACTACAGGTTTTTCTTCTACGGTTCCTTCAGATTCCGGAATCGTGGCTTCTTTTTCTATTTTTTCTTCAACTTCTTCCATGTTCTTTTCGGTCTCATCGATAAAATTATTATCATCCTCGGCCATTACATCATCCTTGACTTTATATCACCTAAAATGTATGAGGACCAGTCTTCCATGAGGTCCTTTTTCTCTTCTATAATATCCATTGTTTCCAGACTCCCGATAATCTTGTCCTTTTCCGCTACTTCTATGTCAGGCGTCGATCCTTTCAGCATAAAGACAACACCGAAATGGACCTTCCCAACGCTGTTCTTATCGTTATTTATGAAGCCTATTATTTCATAATTATAATAGTCATTGTAATGTAATTCTTCATGGAATTCCCTTTTCATACCTTCAATCAGGTAGTCCCCGTCCGTGGGGTTTATATGACCGCTTATTCCGATTGAATACCTTTCATGCAGTCTGGATTCTCCACCGGCCTTTGTTCTTTTGTAAAGGAATATCCTTCCATTATGCTCAAAGACGCTGTAAGGTATTATTTGCTTGAATCCGGGATCAGATTCCATATCTTTTCTGGATTTGCTTATCATTGACTTTTTTATCATTGGAATGAAATCCATTTCCTCAATGGGGACAAAACCGTTGAAAGCCTTTTCGTCATCTTCCCCGAAGATATCCTTTCTCGGTACAACCATTATTTGTTCATCCATGTCCGCACCTATATGTCAAGATTCTTTACGTACTTTGCGTTGGCTTCTATGAAATTCCTTCTTGGTTCAACCTTGTCTCCCATTAACATTGTGAATATCCTGTCGGCTTCTATAGCATCTTCTATATCGACTTTGAGAAGAATCCTGTTTTCAGGGTTCATCGTGGTGCTCCAAAGCTGTTCTGGATTCATCTCTCCAAGGCCCTTGTATCTTTGAATTCCTACACTTTCTCCACCGAGTTCAATAATTTTCTTGTCTTTTTCCAGGATTTTTGGGTGGCGGGGCGGTCAGTTGGCAACGGATAA
>CAZKOV010000032.1:0-593 GCA_964554465.1 uncultured archaeon | reverse complement strand
TCGTCACTGTAAGCATAAACCTCCATTTTCCCTTTCTTCAGCTTGTAAAGAGGTGGCTGGGCTATGTATACATAACCAGAGTCTATCACAGGCTTCATATACCGATAAAGGAAAGTCAGTAGCAGCGTTCTGATATGAGCTCCGTCAACATCTGCATCGGTCATGATGATGATTTTATGATAACGAATTTTCGAGATATCGAAATTCTCATCGACGCCTACACCAAAAGCGGATATCATTGTCTGGATTTCATTGTTTCCTAAGATTTTATCCATTCTCGCTTTTTCAACGTTAAGAATCTTGCCTCTCAAGGGAAGGATAGCCTGAAATGCCCTGTCTCTTCCCTGTTTGGCAGATCCACCAGCCGAATCTCCCTCAACAAGATATACCTCACATTTTTCTGGGTCCCGTTCCGAGCAGTCTGCAAGCTTACCTGGGAGTGAACCGGATTCAAATACGTTTTTCCTTCTGACAAGCTCTCTTGCCTTGCGTGCAGCTTCCCTTGCTGCTGCAGCGCTGGAGGCTTTCTCTATCAGTTTTTTAGCTTCTGGTGGATTTTCCTCAAGGAATGTTCCGAGACCTTCCGAAAGAAC
>CAZKOV010000031.1:0-11287 GCA_964554465.1 uncultured archaeon | reverse complement strand
GTAACGGAGTCCACGATAATAAGCTTGATTTTATCCTTTCTTGCTATCGTTTCAGCTTTTTCAGCGAGAACAATCTGATGATCTGAGTTATAAGCCCTTGCTACAAATATATTCTCGAGTGCCTTTTCGGGGTCAAGACCGGCGCCTTCAGCCATCTGTTTTATTCTTTCTGGGCGGAATGTTTGTTCAGTATCTATAAATATCACTTTTCCCTCCAGACCACCTTCTTTCTCAGGAAGCTGGACATTAACAGCGAGCTGATGAGCTAATTGAGATTTTCCTGAGCCAAAAGCTCCATATGCTTCTGTTATAGCCCGAGTTTCAATACCACCACCTATTAATTCATCCAGCGATTTTGAGCTTGTTGTTATTCTTCCTATACTCATTCTTTTTTCCATGGCTTCTATACCTGTTTCAAATCCCATGTTAAGTTTCTCTCTGGCAGCAAGTATTACTTTGTTTGCTGTGTCTTCTCCAAGTCCTGTTGCTTCCATTATTTCTCCTGCAGAAGACGCTGCAATCGTCATATAATTGTCAAATCCCGCCTCTATTAATTTTTCGGCTGTTTTCGGCCCAACGCCCGGCAACTCTGATACTTCATCCGGCATAATATACACCTCTTATGAATCCAGTTTTTTTACTCCTTCCATGCTATCAAGAAGGTCTTGGCTCTCCTTACCTAGATTCAAGTCGTTAACATCATTTACAACGAATTCAATATTTCCTGTGAAATCGTTTTCCTTTACAGAACCTACAAGGGATAACCTTTTGCCTACGGCATTCGTAGACTCGTAAACTTCTAGAGGATCTTTTCCCTTTTCTACTATTTTCTGTATATAATCGGCATTTTTCCCCAAAACCTTTTCTGCATTTTCCCTGAACATTACGGTTCTTATATTACCATAACCATCATCCACTATTCCTGAAAGCAACATTGCAAATTTTAGGTTTGTCTCGCCGCAATTTTTGCATAGCCATTTATCATTCATTTTTTCTATTCGTCCCCCGCATTTTTCACATATCTCATAATAAGGTTTTCTTTTGAATAATTGAATTAATGTACCTTTTATATTTGCCCTGTCTCCCGGTTTTAGGTTATCTATTGTTTTCTCCTTAGTGGCCAGACTTATAGAAATAGAAGAGGCGCTTGCAGGGAGCATTATATCTTCTTTTTTCGTTTTTTCAATGTTTCCTTTTTTCCCTAGTCTGAGTTCAGGGTTTCCCAGATTATCTTCCTTTGATAGTATTTTCATTAATTTAACGGTATCTCCCTCCTTTATACCAGTTTTCTGGAATTCCTCTATTTCATCATTCCATAAAGATAATCTTATGATACCCGTTTCGTCCCCCATTAATATGTTCTGAACCGCTCCTTGTGTACCGTTCTTTTCAAATGTTCTGATATCGGTGATTTTTGCTATTTTGCATTTCAGGTCAACAGAGAACATGCCGGGTAAAACATCCTTCACTTTAAGGTTTCTGACCTGTTCTTCGAGAAGAGTTAAACCAAGTTCCCTCGCAACAATATAAGCGGCACCTTCTTCTGAAACAAGACCGGACAATTCATCCTGTTTTTCCTCGATCATTTTTCTGATTTCGTCTTCATTATAATCAGATTTTTTAGAAATCTCCCCCACAAGTTCCTGAAGCGATAACATATAGGTTAATTAAAATCAAACCTTTTAAGGATATTGTGTGTAAAATTATTTTTTAACCAAAAGAAAAATCTCTCTAGTAAGTGTCTTTTTTTCTTCACGGAAAGGTTGTTCTAGACCTTCACGTATTGTAACAGTCTCAAATCCGTAACGCGTGAATATCTTCCGAAAGTTCATGTGAATGTTCTTTTCTTTAGTTCTGTATGAAGGAACAATTATACAAAGATATCCTCCTTTTTTTATTACTCGGGAAAACTCTTTCATTGCATCGTTATATGATATGACTATTTTATTAATCATATTTTTCGCTGTTTTTTTAGAGGACATCTTTCTGATTGCAGGCCCGAAATATGGTTCAGTAACTATTACGTCAACTTTGGATTTTAATTTCCCTGAAATCCTGGCTGCATCCGAGATAAAAAACAAATCTTCCATGTTATACCCTTCTAATCCATATTCTGCAAAAAGCCATTTCAGATTCTTTTTTGCAATTTCCACTATTTTCGGGTCTATATCAGAACCCATGATAGAAGCTCCCATTAATGCTGCCTCCTGAAGAATTATTCCACTACCACAAAACGGATCAAGCACGTTTATATCTTCATGTACACCCGCCATATTAAGCATTATTTTTGCAAGGCGTATGGGTATCCCCATAGTGGAGACAGTTACAGGCTTTTTTTCATCCCTCTTTTTATATTCAAGCGGATTACTGAAAGACTCAGTTATCCCCACATAAACTGCATCTCCTGTGAAATACAAAACAATATCATTTACGTCTTTCTTGGAAAGATGTACATTATTGATCTCGCCTCTAAAATTAAGAAATCTGGATTTTATACCTTTCTTTTTCAATATATCTTTGATATTTTTCTGAAGAATTCTGAAACTATTTCTGTTTCTATTTATCCAGTTCATCGGCTTGCCATATACACTAACACCAAAAACAGCTTTTCCGTTTTCTTCTTTAATATTTTTTGGAGCGTCTATAAGGAAAGGATCGAAAGAATCGAATTGATCATTTATTTTGATAATCTTGAGGGTCCCTCCAAGAAAATCAGCATCTGGGACATTCTCACTTTCCACTATCATAGCCTCAGTGGATATCATTTTCGTTTTTAAGGGTAAGCGTTTATGCTTATAATACATTATAATTTCTGCTATTGAAAGCGCCTTATTTTTACCCAAAAGAAATATGTGTTCTTGGGACATTATATTTAATATTCCTATATCATTATAAAAGCATGTCATATCGATATTTGGAAGATATAGCAACAGCAGACATTGCTTTTGAAGCAACAGGAAAGACAATTGAAGAAGCATTTACAAACGCCGCAATGGCCGCATTCAGTATAATAACGGATCTGAAACAAATAAGGTCTGATGAAAAAAGGGAGATAAATATAGAGGCAGAAGATTTGGAATCCCTGCTCTTTGACTGGATTGACGAACTTCTCCTTTTTTGGGATTCAGAAAGACTTGTATTTTCTAAATATGCTATTAAAATAAACAAAACTTCTTTAGGTTATAGGCTAAAAGGCATCGCTTACGGCGAGGAAATGAACCAGAAAAAACACAAACCAAAACAAAACGTGAAATCTCCCACTTATCACTTGATGAAAATTGAAAATAAAGGAGGTATATGGTCGCTCAGGATGGTCATAGATATCTAAATTAATCAATCTTCGATCATTTTAAGACCACTTGCCGATTCTTTTAATTCCCTTATTTTTGCCTCCACATACTCTTTCTTTGGAGGAATATCTTTTTCCACCCACTTCATTATAACAGCGCTGTCTTTATAATAGAGATTTATATATTTTGAAACTTCTTGAAAATCAATAATATCATATTTTTGCATCCATAAAAGAATCTTTTTCCTTTTCTTAAGTTCCCTTTCCATTTCTTGATAGGAAATACCCGTATTATGGCTTATTTTTCTAATCATATGAGACTCCGTTATGTTCTTTTCATATTCATCGTTTAAAGGTACCCATTCGAAAGTTTTGACAGTTCTCGCATTTCCCGTGAGCTTATCAATTGATTCTATTTCGTGTATCTCTTTTACCCTTCTGGCCGATTCACCTTTCTCTCTTGCTCTTGCCATTATGATAAGTAAATCAAGCGTTTCTATAAGTCCTGGAGATAATTCTATAGGGGGGGTCTCCAGACGTTTTATCACATCTTCAACGGAGCCTGCATGTATCGTTCCCATGGAAGCATGTCCAGATGCCATCCCTTGGAACATGACATAAGCTTCCTTGCCTCTGACCTCGCCAACTATCACATAGTCTGGATTCTGTCTGAACGATTCTCTGAGAAGGTCAAAAAGGCTCACTTCCCCATAAATCTTTCCGCCTATCTCAGGAATCCCAAACCCAACTCTCGATACGGAAGGAATCCAGTTTTCATGCGGAAGATTGAGCTCCCTTGTATCCTCTATTGAAACAATCTTATTTTCAGGAGATATGAACATTGTTATAGCGTTTAGTATTGTTGTTTTACCCGTAGAGACACCACCGCATATTAAAAGAGAGGTTCTGTATTCCATCATCATCCAAAGATATGCCATCAATTCTGCTGATGCGGTATTGAGATTTATCAGTTCAATAGGCGAAAGCGGCTCGTGTCTGAATTTTCTTATAGAAAATGTAGGTCCGTGTGTTGTCACATCTATAGCTAATGTTGCCTGTACCCTAGAACCATCAGGAAGACTTCCATCAAGAAGGGGCATAGCATATGAGATATATCTTCCGCATCTTTCAGCAAGTTTTATAACAAATTTACTCAATTTTTCACTGCTTTCTAATTTTATGTTCGTTTTTATTGAGCCAAATCTCCTATGAGTGACAAATATGTTGGCTGTTATTCCGTCACAACCTATATCTTCTATATAAGGATCGTGCATCAGAGGTTCTATTTCATTCAAACCTGCAAAATCCCTGAAAATAAAATACATGATTTTTGAATAAGAATCAGGTCCTATTATTATGTTTTCGTCGTCTATGATATCAGAAACCTTCGATTTAAGATAATTGAAGGTTTCATTCTTCTTCTTCACGACAGATAAGCTGACATCTATTACCTCGAGAAGGGCTTTCTTTATTTTTTCCATTTCCTCTTGCTCTTTTTTTGTCAATTCAGGTTCTTTTATATTATATACGATGCATTTGTTTTTCTTATCCCATCTGATATTAGCATTAACATAAGGTTCAAGAAGAGGATAAGTTACGTTAAGTTTGGTTTTTTCCCTGAATACAGGAAGAGCTACTATGTGTTTTGCATCCCTTATATGAACATCCGGGTATTCAACCTTTAAATTACCCTTCAGTTTTTCTATTTTTTCTCTTAAAAGCCCTCTCAGACCCATCTATTCACCGGCCACCCTTTCGTTTTTTCTTTTTAGTTATTTTTCTGTGTCTTGAACATGCAGGGCATGCATAAACCTTATTTGATGAAAAAGACATGCCCTTCTTTCCAAGTTCTTTTTTTACAAGAGGATCATTTATCCTAAAACCTTTGAAAACAGGTATGCATTTGTATTTCGGGACCTGTCTCCCGCAGAAACCACACGTAACAGTCGTTTCTCTCCCTCTACCTTTTGTATGCTCCCATCCTCTCTTATAAGCCTTTCCTATCATATCAACCCTCTTATTAATTTATTATTCATTTTCGTGTTATTTATAGTAGAAAGAATTTAACCTTTTATCACACCAACAGGCTTTAATTTGGCAACAAGTTTACCTATACCAGTTGAATTAGAAATCCTTACGACCTCATCAACGTCTTTGTAAGCCCCCGGGGCTTCCTCGGCCACACCGCTCCATGAGAGAGATTTCAGTGATATCCCGATTTTTTCAAGATCATGTTTTACATTTTCCCCTCTGTAGGTTTTTTTGGCTTTTACTCTCGACATAACCCTCCCAGCTCCATGAGCCGTGCTCCCAAAGGATTTTTCAAGAGCTCCATTTGTACCTACAAGAAGATACGATGCAGTTCCCATGGAACCGGGTATAATAACAGGCTGGCCAACTTTTTTATAAACAATCGGCACATTATCATGACCCGCCGGAAGAGAGCGTGTTGCGCCCTTTCTGTGAACTATTACATCTCTCATTTTTCCATCTATCTTATGTTTTTCAACTTTCCCTATATTATGACATACATCATATATAATGTCCATACCTAGCTCTTCGGGGGATTTTGCAAAAACAGCCGAGAAACTATCTCTCACCCAATGAGATATCATCTGTCTGTTTGCAAATGCATAATTTGCTGCAGACGACATAGCTCCGAAATAGTTCTGACCAAGATCGGATTGGAATGGAGCATTGATGAGCTCTCTGTCCGGGAGTTTAGAGATTTCCCCAGGCCCGAGTTCCTTTTCCATCCTCCTAATATAATCTGTTGCAACCTGATGTCCAAAACCACGGGAACCAGTATGAATCATCATCATTATTTGATCCTTATCAAAAACACCAAAGATTTTGGCTGTTTCATTGTCATAAATCTCTTCCACTTTCTGTATCTCAAGGAAGTGGTTGCCTGCCCCAAGAGAGCCTAGTTGGGGTGATCCTCTTTTATATGTTCTTTCATTGAGAGCCGCTTCTGGGATAGACGTTTTCATTTCTCCGTTTTCTTCCAGTCTTTCAAGATCTTCCTCCCATCCATATCCATTTTCGACGGCCCATCTGGCACCCTTTATAAGGACCTCCCGTAATTCCCTTTCCATAAGTTTTTCTATTCTTCCCCCTCTCCCGACACCGGCGGGAACGTTTTTATGAATAACATTCAGAAGATCATTTATTTTGCTTTTAACATCCTCGACGTTCAGATTGGTCTTTACAAGTCTTACACCGCAGTTTATGTCATAACCAATTCCGCCAGGGGAAATTATACCTTCGTTCAAATCAAAAGCAGCGACACCACCTATAGGAAAACCATAACCGAAATGCATATCAGGCATGGCAAGGGAATATTTCTGAATTCCATTAAGGCATGCAACATTTACAGCCTGTTTTATTGCCCCTTCTTCAATATATTTCATAAAATTTTTTGAAGTGAATATCCTTGTAGGAACATTCGTTTTTTCATTATATCCTCTGCTAAGTTCCCATATATTCGGCTCAACTTCCACAAAATTGCTTTTTATATCGGTCTCAGTCATGGTATCACAATAGTAACTATTATATCTATATAGTATAACAGGAAGATATTATAAGAATCATAATTTAAATACGTAAAGTGATTCAATGGAAAACGTTTATCTTGATAATGCTACGGCCACAAAACCTGCCAAGAAAGTGATAGATGCAATGCAGCCTTATTTTGAAGAGAAATATGCAGTATCGACTTCTGTCTTCAGCTATGCTCTGGGGCTGGAATCAAAAAAAGCCATTGATAACGCAAGAAAAATTTTAGGTGAGAAGATAAGGGCAGAACCAGATGAGATAATATTCACTTCAGGGGAGACAGAAAGTAACAATCTAGCAATATTGGGTCTTTCCAGAAAAAACAAAGACAAAGGGAATCATATTATTACAACAAAAACAGAACATATTTCAATTATTAAATCGATAGAGACATTGGGGAACGAAGGATTCAAAATAGACTATATTCCCGTAGACAGAGAAGGAATTATAGACATCAAAAAACTCGAAGAAAAAATAAAAAACGAAACGATTTTAGTCGCAATATGCCATGCTAATGAGGAAATAGGAACTATTCAGGACATAGAAAAAATCGGGTCAATATGCAGAAAAAGGAATGTTTTATTCCATGTAGATGCAACCCAGACATTTACAAAAAAACCGATTGACGTGAAAAAAATCAATGCAACGACAATGACAATTTCTGGTCATACAATGCACGGACCTAAGGGTGCAGGCGCTCTTTTCGTAAAGAAAGGAACAGAAATTCAGAAAATAATGCACGGGGGTTTTAACGAATATGATTTAAGGCCCGGTATAGAGAACGTCCCCGCAATAGTGGGATTCGGCAAAGCAGTTGAAATATCAAAAGAAGTAAATTGTGGCAAGATTTCAGAACTCCGGGACTATGCAATTCAACGTATTACAAAGGAAATTCCGGATACGAAGATTAACGGTTTCCTCGGAGACAAACGTCTTTGTAACAATGTTAATATATCCTTCCGGTATGTAGAGGGAGAATCCATACTACTTCGTCTTGATATGAAAGGAATATCCGTTTCCACAGGCTCTGCATGTTTTTCCCGAAGCCTCGAAACAAGCCCTACAATGAAAGCTATAGGGAACGGTCATGAACTTTCCCATGGTTCCATACGATTTACATTGAGTCTTTATACTACAAAAAAAGAGATCGACTATACAATTGATAACCTAAAAAAGATCGTAGCACAACTAAGAAAAATAAGCCCTTTAGGAAAGGAATAGTAATATATATAACAGCGTTATATATCTTTTATCAAGTTTGTATATAATGTGATTTTATGACCGTATCGCCTTACTCGTTCAAGATAATAAAACATTTTCAGCACCCGAAGAATGTAGGAAGAATAAAAAACCCCGATGCAAAAGGAAGCAGAGGCAGTCCTTTGTGCGGGGATATGGTTGTTCTCTATCTGAAAGTCAATCCACAAAATCACATAATAGAAGACATTAAATTCGAATCTTACGGCTGCGCTTCTAATATTGCAACAGGATCTATAATAACGGAATTGGTAAAGGGAAAAACTCTTGACGAAGCCAAGAAAATAACATGGAAGACCGCCTCGGAAGAATTAGGAGGACTCCCGCCTATGAAAGTTCATTGTTCTGTACTTGCCGTTGACGTCTTAAAAGATGCGATTCAGAATTATGAAGAAAAACATGGTCTTGCAAAACCGGAAGATGTAGAGCTTAATGAAACAAACGTGAAGAAAAAACTGACTCATGTGATAAATCCCAATACGGGAAAAGATATAATATTTTTAAAGACCGTGAAAAAAATTCAAATAAAACTCGATATCGTAAAAATAAAACTCGATATCGAAAAAACCAATCAATATGCAAACAATATTAAAGAAGAAATTGAAGAAGCTCTTGAAAATTTAAAAGGTATGAAAAAAGTTGAAGTTGAATTTTTATCTTAAGAAGAAAGCGTCTTTTCTATATCGCTCGTTTTTGCTGAAACCGAGTCACATGCGTTATTTGTTACTCTTATTTCGTTTGCGGTAGCTCCTACATTTCTGTAATAAGTGGATGCGTCGAGATCGAGTTTTATATAGACACTACCTTCTCGTGCGAGTTTATTTGTCGATGTTATATTTGGACTCAATGTAATTCTGGAATCTGTCGAATTAAATTGATATATATCAGTTGCGTTATCGATTATGACTCCGAATCCATAAAGACCTTCTGCACCTTGGTTCGTTAGTTTAATTATAAGATAATTATCTCCTGAATTATTGAAATTAGCAGATTCTATGATATAGTTAGTTCTTATTACGCAGGCCATTGAAGAATCGCTTGTCTGACGGTTTACCCACTGGGTTGCCCATGTTGAAAGCATGACCCCAGTCGCTATGGCAACCGCTATCATGATAACTATTGCAATTACAGGTGAAATGCCTTTCTTGTTTTTCGGTTTGTACATAATAAGATATTAGTTTATAATCATATTAAAACTTCTCTTTTCACTTTAAAAATCATTTTACGACGATTTCCCAGAGAATCTGTCAAAACTTAAATATGTGAATCGCAAAACTAATCTAATCAGAATTCGGATATTATATTATTAATGTCTAAGGAGGAGATGAAATGAAAAAATACGTATATCTTTTTGACGAAGCAAAGGCAACAAAAGATATGATTATACTTCTAGGGAACAAAGGAGCACAGCTTGCCGAAATGACAAGCATAGGATTGCCTGTACCTCCCGGTTTCACAATAACAACAGAAGCCTGTAACGAGTTCTATAAAATCGGAAAGAAATGGCCCGAAGGGTTAAAAGAGCAGGTAAAGAAAAAACTGGCTGCTGTGGAAGAGAAGATGGGAAAGAAGTTCGGGAATCCAAATAATCCGCTGTTATTCTCCGTAAGGAGCGGTTCATATGTATCTATGCCCGGAATGATGGACACAGTACTGAATCTGGGTCTGAATGATGAAACAATCGAGGGTTTAATAAAACAATCAGGCAAAGAAAGGGGAGCTTATGACTCTTATAGAAGATTCCTTCAGATGTTCGGAGATGTAGTTCTAAAAGTAGAACGTTCTAAATTCGAATCGGCCCTGCAGGAATTAAAGGAAACAAAGGGCGTCGAATATGATACGGACCTTACGGCAGAGGATTTGAAAGTATTGATAGAAACATACAAAAAAATAATAAAAGAAGAGACGGGAAAAGAATTCCCCTCAGATTCAGAAAAACAGCTCGAACTTTCCATAAATGCAGTATTTGAATCGTGGAACAATGAAAGGGCTATTGCTTATAGAAGAATTAACAATCTTAGATCCGATGCGGGGACAGGCGTCAATGTACAAGTTATGGTCTTCGGGAACTTTGGGGAAGATTGCGGTACCGGTGTAGGATTCACAAGAAACCCCGCAACAGGCAAGAAAGAACATTACGGCGAATATCTGATTAACGCACAAGGAGAAGATGTCGTCGCCGGTATCAGAACACCTCAGCCAATAGACACTTTAAAAAGCATAATGCCAGACGCTTACAGCGAATTAATCAAGATATACGATATACTTGAAAAACATTACAAAGATATGCAGGACTTCGAATTTACTATAGAAAAGGGCAAACTTTACATGCTCCAGACAAGAACGGGAAAAAGAACAGCTCCTGCCGCTTTGAAAATTGTAGTAGATATGGTCAGTGAAGGTCTTATCGATAAAAAAACTGCTGTAATGAGAGTTAAACCGGAATCACTTGATCAACTTCTTCATAAAAGACTTGATACCGTGGCAAAAGAAAAGATGATAGAAGAAGGGGCCCTTATCGCTAAGGGTCTTCCAGCTTCACCGGGTGCAGCTGTAGGAGCTGTAGTCTTTACGGCGGAGAAAGCGAAAGAACTCGCTGGAAAAGGTGATAAACTCGTATTGGTAAGAACAGAGACATCGCCTGAAGATATAGAAGGAATGCACGTTGCGCAAGGCATTCTCACAGCACGTGGCGGCATGACATCACATGCAGCTGTCGTTGCGAGAGGAATGGGCACATGCTGCGTCGCGGGCTGTTCCGACATAACGGTTAACGAAGAAGAAGGATATTTCCGGGCAGGTAATAATACCATAAAAGAAGGCGAATACATAACCTTGGATGGAAATACTGGCGAGGTCTTAAAAGGCCAGATACCGACGGTAGATCCTGGCATAAGCGGGGATTTTGGAAAACTTATGTCATGGGCGGATGAATTTAGGAAGATACAGGTAAAAACAAACGCGGATAATCCAACAGATGCGCAAAGAGCCAAAAATTTCGGCGCGGAAGGGATCGGCCTTTGCAGGACAGAGCATATGTTCTTTGAAGGTGACAGGATAAAAGCGGTACGCGAGATGATTCTCGCAAAGACTGCCGATGACCGACATAAAGCCCTCGCAAAACTCGAACCTTATCAGCAGGAGGATTTTGAAGGCCTTTTCAGGGTAATGGATGGAATGCCT
>CAZKOV010000030.1:11137-11470 GCA_964554465.1 uncultured archaeon | reverse complement strand
CTCCTGTATTCGCTGCTTCGTGCACACGAAACGTATCCGGGAGCAAAGGTGGCCGTGTTTGCCGTTTCCACTGAAGACATGCTCCACCTTCTTGACGACAGGGTCCGCTCAATCTTTATGCCCAACAGGATAGAATTCCCGCCCTATAAATCGGGTGAAATGTTTGAAATCCTTAAGGAGAGAAGCAGGCTGGGTTTGTATCCGGGAGTAATCAGGGATGACATATTGAGAAAGATATCATCGTCCACGCCCGACATGAGGGTCGCCATTGACATCCTGAGGAAATGCATACTGAACGCCGAGATGGATGCTGTAAAAGAGGTCACCCAAAAA
>CAZKOV010000030.1:7530-11127 GCA_964554465.1 uncultured archaeon | reverse complement strand
ATCTGGAAAATGCATTGGGGACCGTAACCGAAAAGAAGGTGCAGATAAGCGAGTATGCACGGGAACTGCTCGAGATGATAAAAGAAAAAAGCCCGGTCGAGTCGGGTGAACTTTTTGAAAAACTCAATAAACATTCCAAGACCAGCTATTCCACTTTCTACAGGCTCCTTCAGAAACTGAAGAATGCCAAGCTGGTCGATATAAAACAGATAGACAAGATGAAGGGAAAGACAAGTCTTATATCGGTTAGATAAAGTATTTATTTTTATTATCTAATAGTGGATAATGGAGAGAATAGTTCGTTTTGTCATGCATCCGGATTTCGTGGACAATTCATATTATGGAAGAAACATGACAAAAATAAATTATATAAATACAATCGATACTACGATTGAAAAAACACTGGACGAAAAAAAATATCATGTTTTTGTCATGTCGTCTAAAGGTTCTGATAACAGATTTAAGAAGAAATTTCCTAAGAGTGATAGAATAATATATCTGAATACTCCTCCTGTGCAGCACAATAATGTCATAACCCCCTGTGGCGAAATGGGAGGTGACTTACAATATTACTATGATATGATTAGAGAGATTAATCCTGAAATCATTGAAGGCGATGGTGCTTTTCTTACGATGTGTGTGAGAAACTCAATTCTGCAGCAATATCTAAAATTATATGAGAATAAAAACTGGTTTAGAAGGGATTACCAACAAAAAAACGATCAAATTCCCATAAATAGGGAACAAGAGAGGGAAAGAACGCGAATTATAAGAGATCTGGAAAGAAAAGAAGCTTTCCGTAAATCAAAATTCAGACTTGGGGTCGTGGTAACTGATTCTCTTTTTCCGCTTAACCAGAGAATACATATTATTCATAAATCGGGTTCAAAGGACGCCGTTTCAACTATACAAAAGACAGGAAATATGATATACCAACTTATTGACTGGAAAAATACACGCATGTTCGGGGCCATGAACGAACTTCTTCCTGATGGAACTCTGATTTATTCTGCATGGAATGACAGAATCCGCTATATGAAAGAAGTTAAAGGAAAACCTAAAAAAATTATCCCATTGAAAGAGGACGCAAACTTGTTTGAGATAGATATGAAGTTCAAACAACTCCAAAAACAGTAGTCGAATATACCAGACTTCCGAAAGCCGCATAGACCGTGTAATTTCCGACAGGACTTTCCGCATCAAGCGTGTATGAAAAGTTGAAAAGACCGTCACTGTCTGTTTTCATCTGGGCAGCCACCTGATTGTCAGCCGGATCCTTTATCTGCAGTGCAATGTCCCTGTATTTAGTCTCGCAATCCGAGAGGGATGAAAGATTACCGCTTACTGTTACCATACCCGTCCTGTTGTATGAATCAGAATCAGTCTCGATTATCAGATTATAATCCTCGCATGGTGGGTTGTCCTCCGGAGGCGTGTCATCTCCCGTACCGGAACCTCCGCCCGGTGCAGGCGGGGAACCTCCACCAGATTGCTGGTTATCCGTATCATTTGTCAGATTCGAAATAGTATCAGTGATATCATCAACCATCTCCCCTATTTTATCAAGGGTATCGTTTATAGTATCTTTGACATCTTCTGCTATGTTGCCTGTATCATTAACAATATCTTTTACATCAGAAGTTGTGTTTTTTATTGTATTCAATGTTTCCCTGCCCGAATCTAACATTTCTGTACATCCTGACAGGCTGATGGCCAGAAGTAAAAGTCCTGCTATGATGAGTACAATACTCTTCATAAAGAGTATATGATAACAATATGATTTAAAAATGGATGTATCAGAATTTTTCCGTTTTAGGTATTATTCTTATTGCATATTTCATGAAATCTTCATCATGTGTTTTTTTATGTCTTAGATTACCTGTTGGCCCCGTTTCAAATTCTCCTGGAGGTAAAAAAATTCTATCAAATTGACCGTGCCACTTACCTTGCAACGGACAACAAGCCGAACAGTATCTTCCGAGTTTCTGGTCGTCTTTGAGTCCTAATTTCTGCCTGCACTCTGTCAATTGCGCTCCGTGAATAAAATAATTCGCTTCCGGAACGCTGCATTTTGATACTGAGGTATTATCCACGCATCCGCACTTATCGCATTGATAAAGGCCCATTCTTGAATTAAGAAAAGTAAAGCATTAATAGAGAAAAACTCTTCATAAAGATATGTTTTGGGGGCTTTATGATTTAAAATGGAGATGTTCTCGTAGAAATGAGTGAATTCGTTAAATAGTTGTTAAACTCAATAATTTCAGGTGCTAAAAAATACGAAAAGAAAAACTATTTAAACTTCTATCCGAATTGCACTTATAGATGCATTTATTAAGGTGGTTGTACTTCCGCTTTTAGTGATAAAATGAAGAAAGCAATAATTTGGGTTATAGCAATAATTATTATATGCATACTTGTTGTATCTGTATTTATTGTAATTAACCTTAACAGAAAAACTGGTCCAGATCTACCTCCAAATAACAATAAGGCACAGACTCCAGGATGCATATATGTGTATAAAACAAATCAAGACTACTTTTCTTATGTTGCCGGAATAGCGAATAATAGAACTGGCAAGTACAGAATAATGAGCTGGCCTGTTAACTATGAAGATAAACAATTAATCCAAGGATATATTTTAGGTGGCGGAGGTTGCATTTCAGCTAATCAATCTTTAACATCTGATTGGATAATCATTGATTTAAAAAAATCAGATTTGTATAATGATATTGGATATCCTGGCTGTCTCGAATTAGAAAAGCAAACATATCCCCAATGTTACGGAGAAACTCACTATAAACAAGGACAAAATCCAGAATGTGATGCAATATATCAAAAAGAAGCGAATTCAGATACAAGTATTTGTTCATCACATAGTGTTACTACCTCAAACATACAGGCTACTGGTGTGATTACCGAATTTTATGTATGCAAATATTCAGTTGGAACAACTGTGGAAGAATATAATAACATCATTAACAATGGTCAATTAGATTCATTGTGCACGAAATTAGTGTAGTTTTTCTTTTCGTTTTAATTATTGTATATGACGGCTCACTTGTTCGCTAAATAGAACGCATCTGAAATTACTTTGAATTTTTCCTTCGCTTCGGAACTTCTCTTAATTCCGATGTCAAACTCAAAAAAAATCGGTTAAATGTGGAAAACATAATCTGCGAATCTGTATAATCCGTAAGCGCTAACAACTCTTACAGCATCTAAAAGCAATTCGCCACCTAAATCAGCTGCACATAGAGCAACTTTTTGTTTTGTTGTAAATTTTGGATTCCTGACATGAGCTCTAATGCTACGATAAGCGAACCATCCAGGTAACCATGCAACTAAATATCTGTTACCGTATCTCTCCTTAAATTCTCTTCTTCTTGCATGTCTTACAAAAACATCTTTTCCATACGCAAAATTATCTAATCTTGAAAATAGATTTTCATGTGACATATTATGTTAGATTATTTTATTTCCTTTTAAATCTTTCTATTATGTGACTAATTACAAGTGTCTATAAAGTAAAAAGACCAGAATTCTTTATTTCTTTAACTAATTCCCTAAAAACATAAGGAAAAACCGGTCAGATTA
>CAZKOV010000030.1:0-7520 GCA_964554465.1 uncultured archaeon | reverse complement strand
TTGGCTGGATTTGCTGCCATTTTCCTCTGGTTCTGGAAAGATAAGAAAAAGGTCCGGGGCTTTACCCCAGATACCTCGTATCATCGTCTTCTTTTGATTTCTTTTTCTTCTCGGCGACCGCGCTGTATTTCAGCCTGTCGGCCATCTCATCGTAGAACTTCTTTATCACGGGTGTCAGGGACGGCTTGATTTCTTTGAATCCCTCCTCGAAGTCTTCCTTCCTGACTTTCGGTTTTTCATCTCTGGATTCCTTCTTCTTTTCACTGACGTCTCTGCCCTTGTTGGATTTTATGAATTTTCTCAGGGCGCTCATTCCCGCTTCCCTGACCAGCGCCTCGATATCGGCTCCGGTATAGCCTTCCGTCTTGTTTACGAGGTCCTGCATCTTTACGCTCTTGTCAAGAGACATGCCCCTTGTATGTATTTCAAATATTTTTTTCCTGGTTTCCTTATCCGGAGGCGAGACCAGTATCTGCCTGTCAAACCTTCCGGGCCTTAGAAGAGCCTGATCCATTATGTCCGGCCTGTTTGTCGCCGCAATCACGACGACATCATGCATGTCCTCAAGACCTGACATTTCAGTGAGTATCTGGGAGACTATGTTCTCGGATACTCTCGTTCCTATTTCAAGTCCTCTCATGGGTGCAAGCGAGTCTATCTCGTCGAAGAATATTATCGACGGCGCTACCTGCTTTGCACGTTTGAATACTTCCCTTAACTTTCTTTCCGACTCGCCGACCCATTTGGTCAGGACTTCCGGGCCTTTAACGGATATGAAGTTTGCCCCGGATTCGTTTGCAACCGCCTTGGCCAGAAGCGTCTTTCCTGTACCCGGCGGTCCGTACAAAAGGATACCCTTGGGCGGTTTTATCCCGACCACATCAAAAGAATTCGGGAATTTCAGAGGCCATTCGACCATTTCCCTGAGCTGGGCTTTCACGTTCTCGAGGCCTCCTATGTCACTCCAGTTAACCTTCGGGATCTCTATCATGACTTCCCGCATTGCGGACGGCTCTACCATCTTCATCGCATTCATGAAGTCTTCTTCACTAATCACTATCTTGTCAATTATATCTTTTGACAGGGTCTCTTCCTTCTTCCATGATATTCTGGGGAGATGCCTTCTCAGTGCGGACATTGCAGCTTCCTTGCATAGAGCCGCGAGGTCCGCCCCGATGAAACCATATGTCTTCGCAGCAAGTTTGTTAAGATTCACGGTCTTGTCCATGGGCATGTTCCTTGTGTGTATCTCAAGGATTTCCTTTCTGCCTTTCTGGTCCGGGACGCCTATCTCTATCTCCCTGTCGAATCTTCCCGGCCTCCTGAGTGCGGGATCAAGGGCGTTAGGCCTGTTAGTTGCCGCGATTACTATCACTTTGCCGCGTGACGCAAGACCGTCCATAAGCGTCAGTATCTGGGAGACAACACGCCTTTCGACTTCTCCCGTAACATCCTCTCTTTTGGGTGCAATCGAATCGATCTCGTCTATGAAGATTATGGACGGGGCGTTCTTTTCGGCTTCCTCGAACTTGTTCCTCAGATTGGCTTCGGACTGGCCGTAGAATTTGTCCATTATTTCGGGACCGTTAATAGCTATGAAATGGGCCCCGGATTCGCTTGCAACAGCCCTTGCAAGGAGGGTTTTACCCGTTCCGGGGGGACCGTACAAAAGAACGCCTTTCGGAGGTTCGATTCCTACCTTTTCGAAGAGTTCCGGGTGTCTTAAAGGCAGTTCGACCATCTCCCTTATCTTTTCTATCGCGTCCTCAAGGCCCCCTATATCTTCATAGGTAACGGCAGTCGTGCCTATCATGACAGGTTCTTCTTTCAGTTCAATCTTCGTGTTCTCTGTAACCCGTACAATACCTTCCGGGGTGGTTGATAAAACGATGAGACGGCTTTCACTTCCGACGGGCGTGAATGCGTAGTCATTCATTCCCTCTATTCTTATTCCGAAATTCCTCATCACGTCCTCAAAGAACGGATCGGTGTCCCTTCTTCTCGCGATAGGAAATGGCATCAATACGTCCTCTTTCACGACAGGGCGCATGAAAAGGTTCCTTTTCAATATATTCGGATCAGACCGGCTGAACCCTTCAATCAGACCGTCCGCGGGTGCTATTACGATCCTTACCGCATCCTTGACATCGGCCCTGATAACCTTTACGGATTCACCGATGCCTATGCCGGCATTTTTCCTCGTGATACCGTCAACCCTTATGACATTTAGACCGACATCTGCGGGGTATGCGCCAACGGCGATTGCAGCGGTCTTCTTCGACCCTTCAATCTCCACGACATCGCCCTCGCGTATTCCGAGAGCAGACATGTTCTTAGAATCAATCCTAGCAATACCCCTGCCAGATTCAGAACGGTTGGTCAATTCACCAACTCTGAGCGTTATTCCAGTTGCTGTCTTTCCAGCCATAAATATCACCTTCCCTTGGTAATCTGCATCAAATTCTATACTATATTTTATTTGTCTTTTACCCTTAATATCACTGATCTCTGTGTTTTTATTATCTCAACACCTTCACCCTGCACTTTTTGTATTATCTGTACATAGCGTTTTACCGTGATGTTGTGCAGACCCGTTTGCTGGGCAATAGCATTGACGCTCATGGCGCAATGGGATCTCTCGAGAATATCTAATATCTCTTCCATTATCCCAAGAGGATCCTTTCTCATTAGTGTCACCTGTATCTCAATACTGAAGATGTTTTATATTGTAGTATATAATATTTAACATTTAAATACTTTTTGAATCTCCTCAAAAAAACAGGTAACCGAGGAAAACTGCATATAATATCACAAACACCAAACCCTCTCTTCTCGTTATCTTGTTCCCCGTCTTCATAAACACCAGAAGAAGAACTGATACGAATATCATGAATGGTATCTCAATGAATATTGTATTCTGAGATATATCTGCTATCGGTTTCGCAACTGCCGCAGCTCCTCCCACTAAAAGTGTATTAAAGATATTGCTCCCGACAACATTTCCTATAGCGATATCGGGTTTCTTCTTGCATGCAGCGACCACACCCGCCGCAAATTCGGGCAGGGAAGTTCCTAAGGCCATAAGTGTCAGCCCGATGACAATCTCCGGAACGCCGAAGTAAAGTGCAATCTCCCTTCCGTTATCGACGAGAACCTGCCCGCCGAGCCCGATTCCTATAATTCCGAGTGCGACCAGAACTATGCTCATCTTCATTTTGCCTTTTCCGGCTTCCTTTCTTTTCTCTTCATGTTCGTCTTTCTGTTTTTTTGCATCTTTTAGTGTTTTTCTCAGGTAATATGCAAAGAAAAGCAGAAGTATTACGCCGTCTATTGTTCCTATGGTGAATCCGCTCGAGGGGTTGTCAATTATCATACCGAATGACAGTATGAAAAGTATTATTCCGGAGAGTATCATGAACTTCGAATCGAAATCGGACGATTTCCTGTTAACTGCAATCGGGACAGCAATAGCGGGAACCCCAAGAACCATAAGTATATTGAATATATTGCTCCCGACGACGTTTCCTATCGATATTCCGCCTGAGCCAACGAAACTGGCGTAGACGCTTACCATGAACTCGGGCATCGACGTACCGAATGCAACTATCGTAAGACCGATGATCATGTGAGATATCCCGTAATGTTCCGCGATCTCGGAACCGCCCTCGACAAGATAATCAGCTCCTTTTATGAGGATTACAAGACCAGCTACGAGTAGCGATGAAAAGAGGATAATTCCTGAACCGGAAAACAAAGCGAATATTAACGAGATAGCAAGAACGAACAGGAATATCTTATCAGAGATTGAGATTTTCATAAGAAGTAATTAGAATAAATTGAATAAATAGGAATAATCTATAAACCGCCGACGGCAAATCTTGTCGAACCTCTGCCGTCTTTACATTCTACTTCCTTCAGGTCTTTATCATACCATTTCTTAGAATCGACAAGGCATTGATATCTTTCTGGATGTCTTATTATAGAGGAATTTTTAGGGTAAGGCTGTTGCATGAACGGTTCTCTTGCCAACTCGCCACAAAAAACCCATTCATCACAGACAGGACACCTGTATTCCTCGCTTCTTGTATGTGTTTTGGGATCAAGTTCTTCCAAATCTACACGATGCCCCCTGTAGGGACATTTCACAATGAAAGGCATAATCAGGTATTATTGGCAATTTTCATATGCATCAGAAAATTATTTGGTTCGAAAAAATCAAATAAAAGGGAGAAAAAGTTTTAAACTTTAAGATCTACTTTCGGAGCTTTCTTTAATGATTCACCTTCTTCGAATTCCAGGTATTCTTTCTTGCTAAAACCTGCTATTCTTGCGACTATATTTGATGGAATTGATTGTTTTTTTGTATTGAACTCCTGGACGGTGTTATTATAGGTGTATCTCAGCCTGCTTATCTCGGTTTCTATATCGTTTATTGAATCGATAAGCTGCTTTACGTTCTCGTTGCTTTTCAGGTTAGGATAGTTTTCTACCTGGATACGAAGGCCGTCGAATATGCTTCTTGTTGTCTTTTCGACCTTGTTCGCCTCTTCCGGGCTCATATCGGTTTTCACGGATGAACGAAGTTTCGTTATCTGTGTGAGAGTCTCTTTCTCGAATTTCATCTCGCCTTTCACCGAATCAACTACTTGGCCAATCAGATCAACCCTCTTTTTGAGGGCCACGTTTATCTGCTTCAATCCGGATTCTATGCCGTTTTTCAGGTTTATGAACCTGTTGTATGTTGCAACAAAATATGCGATGATTGCAAGAAGCACAACTCCGCCTATTATACCTATTATATATTCCCACATGAGATAGAATTTGTCGACGGATTTTATAAACATGATAAAAGAAATGATAATAATGGCAATACACTACCTCGGAAAGCATGAGATTCTGGGTGTTCTCGTCCTGACAATTGCCATTGGTATAGTAGCTGCAATTGTGATATTTTCGAGCGGTCTTCTTTTTTCATCTTCCTATGATTCTATCGATGTCAGATATTCGTATTCCGGGAATTATCTCGTCATTGAAGAAACTTTTGATATGAGCATAATCGATTCGTTTAACGTGTTATACAGATCTTTTGCCCAACCGTCATGCATTGGAGGAGATTGTGAAATAATAGTTGAATCGGTGGAATGTCAGACCGGGACACCTTATTATGCATCGACAGAAGGGAGAATAATAGATCCGAAAAATAGCAATGAAATGACCGTTAGCAGTCTGATAAGAGGGAAGATAAAAGAAAATGAGGTGGGATGCTTTCTTGAAGAATATTATTCCTCAAAAAAGGAAAGACTGAAGATCACATACAGGGTACCCCTCGAAACGGTGGAATATAACGGCTACAGGCACAAGTTCTTTTCGGAAGATCATTTCCCGATTTATCAATTCAGTGTAACAACGCCCGATGGTGAGAAATCCGTAAAGGCTAATCTGCAAAAAGATGCTCCGGTGACTGTCGATATCAGGACAGGTCAAATATATGGAAACCAGTCAAACATAATTTTGGTTCTGGCGACAATAATAATCGCTCTACTTGTTCCTTATGCTATATGGAGATATTTCGGAACGGAGAAAAAATTCACAGTACCGGAATATCTTCATGTCGTTCCGGAGAAAGGTATTGAGTCATGGAAAGTCGACGTCCTTACCAACGGAACAGGAAAGCTTTCAAAAAACGGTCTCGCTTCAATGCTTGTAAACCTCTATACGAGAAACATAATCGACATAGAAGAAAAGAAAAGTTTCTTGTCAAAAAAGGCCATAATAAACATTGTAAAAAACTACAAGAGCCTCAATCTGGAAAGCAAAGAAGTTGACCTTCTGGATATATTCATGGGTAAGAAGAAAAGCGAGGATAAGCACTTCTATTATTGTGAAATTTCAGATAACGACAGATTACTCAGCTTATCGTTTAAAGAATTCTTCAACAGCCTGCAAGTAAAGAAATTCAATAAGCAGATAATGGATAATAAAGGATATTGGGCAATGTTCGTCGCTGCGATATTATCGGTAATCGCGATAGTCATCGCATCAGATGCTTTACTGATGTTCATGTATTTGGCATATCCCATGATATTTGGATTAGCCATCGTCGCCTTCTCTATACCTATGTCAGTATTCAGCAGATTCAGGGGAGATTATTACAGGAAGTATCTTGAATGGCTCGCCTTTAAGAACATGCTCGAAGATTACGCCCAGATAAAAAGATACCTGAAAGAAGATTATTCTATATGGAAGGATTGGCTCATATATGCAACAGCTCTGGGTTCGGCCAAGAATCTTCTTAAATCTATGAAAGAGCTTAAGATAATCGATCCGAATTATTATGATAAAATATACGCATTCCATCACACGACATTATGGATGGCAGCAGCAACTTCTCCAAGGTCAGGAGGAGGTGTCGGCGGTGGAGGCGGCTTTGGTGGCGGAGGCGGTGGAGGCCGTTAAACTCCAAGTAAATAAAACATCACAGTCTGTTTCGTAAGAAATGAGCGCTGAGACTGGGATTTGAACCCAGGAACCCCGAAGGGAACAGGGTTAGCAACCCTGCGCCTTAACCGCTCGGCCATCTCAGCTTCATTTGGAGACAGATTGCTCATGTGCACCTTCGGTGCAATGTATTGCACAACTATTGTTGTGCACATATCGCAATCATGAAACTATAATACAATACAAATGATTAAATAAAAAGAAATGTGTTTGTTTTTGTTTACTGTTTTTTCTTTGTCGGTTTTCCCACATCTGAAGCAGATGACGGCTTTACCTTCAATCCAATCTCTTCAAGCTTTTCTTTGAACCTGTCAAGAGCTTTGTAAATGTCATCAATCTTGTGAGCACCCGTACAGATTATCTTTCCGGAACTGAACAGAAGGAAAGCGACCCTCGGTTCCTGTATCCTGTAGACAAGACCGGGGAACTGCTCGGGCTCGTATTCAGCATCTTCCAAAGCAAACGCGATGTCGTCAAGACTGAGTTTTGCATCAATCTTCGATGATGCGACAATATTCTCTATGTTCACCGGATACTTCTTCGGCATCTTTATCCCGATTTCCTCGAGTTTGTTTGTGACCTTTTTCATCGCCTTGTGGGCAAGCTCGATGCTCTTCGTTCCAGTGCAGACTATCTTTCCCGATGAAAAGATTAGTGCAGCAGCCCTCGGGTCCTGTGTCCTGTAGACAAGTCCCGGGAACTGCTCGGGCTCGTACTCCGCACTCTTTATGGACGAAACAACATGATTAAGTGAAATATCAACGCCCAGAACAGAAAAAGCTACGACATTCTCAATCTTTATAGAGAACTTACTCTTATTAGCAGTTGTTTTTGGCATAAAATCCCCCTTTCAAAATTTATAGGCCCTTTATAAAGGGTTTATAAATAGTTTATAAAGAACTATTTAAAGTTATCGGTTCAACATCGCGGTTTCAGATTGCAACCAACGCCAAGCCCATGATAACTCCGATTATTCCCAAAACATTCTTTTTGTTTAGATGGTCTTTGAAGAGTATTGCGGA
>CAZKOV010000029.1:0-11507 GCA_964554465.1 uncultured archaeon | reverse complement strand
GAGAAGAGAAAGCAGAGAGTGAATTACAACTCAGTAATTTATGAAACGGACTTTATTTTTTATCCAGTTTTTTGTTTTATAACAATTCAACATGAATTCATAACGCACTTTTAAACGAATCAACCCTCACAACACGCTGATGTCTTGGGTGGATATAAGGACCATTTCTATATCCTTTGTTTTGTCTGTTTTGCGTTGATATCCTTCTAATGAAATGATAACCGCCATTATCCCCTTGGACGACTACTTGAAATCCATCATGCAACTTATAATTATTTCCATGAACTCCCATTCCAAATTCATTCAAATTGATAATTTCTTGGCTGCCAGCAAGATTCTCTTCTGATAAAACTCTTCTCATCTTTTCAGTGTATCTGAAGAATGTCCAGAAACCTATCGTTTTTTTAAGATCAAGTATAGTTGGAGATTTTCCATTTGATATAGAGACAGGACAATTAAGATCACGTAATTCGTTCGGATGGTTTCTGGAACGATATTCAAGATAATGTATTCTTACATTAATAGTTTCTTGCATAATCTAGGATTACTGAACAAGTTTTTTAAAATAGTTTATTTCCTGTCCTTCATTGAAAGCAGGATATCCTCATCTGTTATCGTTTTTCTTCCTGCATGCTTGCAGAAGATTGCAGCGTCTTCGGCTGTCTCGTCAATCATATGTTCAAGAATTCTTGCCATCTGTTCTGTCGCTTTTTTTGAAATGCGCTTCCCGCTCGATTCTTTCAAAAGCCGCTCTATCGGAGCTCTTGGTAAACCTGACATAATATCACCTTTTTAATATTTTCATCTCAACATTTAATATTATCGGAGAAAAATTTATATGGAAGCAAAATTATGGTGATTTTCATGAAATGTCCTCACTGCGGAAGCGAAGTCAGCGATGACTGGGGATACTGCCCAAATTGTGGTGACAGGCTTAATAAAAAGAAGGACTTGATGGATCTTTCAGACGTTTTTGATGGAATGCAAAAGGAGTTAGATCAGATGAATAATATTTTCGAGAAGAATCTTGAGGTATTTGACATAAGGCCGTTCTTCAAACAACCGCTAAAAGGGAAAGGATTCACGATTAAGATAGTTAATAAGAACGGGCAGAAACCGGAGGTGTCTGTAAAGACATTCGGGGATGTTGATGCAAAAGCGGTGGAACAGACCCTTTCGAAATATATAGGACAGGAACGTCCTTCAAGAACGCCCATTTCGCAAAATGTTCAACAGAAAGTCCCCACGGAACCGCCTAAAATCACCGAAGAGCCTGCAACAAACGTCAGAAGGATGGGAGATTCGGTTGTAATCGAGGTCAAGCTGCCGGGAGTAAAGTCAATGGGCGACGTTCGTGTACAGGACCTTGAAAGCTCTGTAGAGGTAAGGGCGAGAGCAGGCGATAAGGCATATTTTAAAATCCTTACAAAGCCGGAGACTTTCAGGCTTGCTGACACCAAATTCAGCGATGAACTCCTCTTTTTGGAGTTTAAATGAAAATAACCCCTCAGAAGGGTTAAGATTTAAAAAATTTACTAGGAAAGATAAATTTTACTATCATTCGGTATTTATATGAGACGATATTTAAGAGCCCTTATCACGGGGTTTAGTCCATGGCAATGCTATACACAATATGGCAACCCAACAGAGGATATAGCGAAGATGTATGAAAACATGAAAAGTTTACCTAATAACATTGAAGTTAATGGGGCAGTCCTTCCATGCACTTATAATGGATCTTTTTCTACCCTGATCAGGGAAATGGGAAGACTTGACTGGCCGGATATAGTCATAACCACGGGACTGGCAACAAGAGTTCCCGGAATAACGATTGAGAGAAAGGGAAGGAATATAAAATCCGGAAAATATCATCAGGCGGTTACAACATCAACTACACCTAGTGGTGTTATTGTTAAAAGAGGGGAGTTTTCATATGAGACAACTATAGATAATTATGCCCTTTATACGGCGCTTAAGAATGAGGGACTGAATGTGAAAGTGTCTAATGATGCTGAAGGTTTTGTATGCAATTTCATAATTTATCTTTTATCAAGAAGAATTCGTGAGAAGGGTCCGCAAATAACTCATGGCCATTTACATTTCCCATGGACAACAGATTATGAGAAAATATTACCCAATTCACAATTAAGGAGAAGGTATTTTGGGAGAAAAACCACAGTTCCAAAAGATGATTGTATAAAAGCTATCAATGTAGCCATACAAACGGCAGCGGACCAGATAAGATATAGCGAGCACAGAATAGTGAATGATAATCCAAGTGATTTTGTTAAACCCAGATCCAATGTCGTTACTGGAATTCCATCTGCCTCTGGAAGATTACATGTATCTATATATTAATGCGGGGGATGGGATTTGAACCCATGAAAGCACTAAGCTACAGGATGTCCCAAAAGACTCGTCATCGGCTAAAGCCTCATCACTTAAATAATATTCACTTAAGTCCTGCCCCTTTGACCAGGTTTCCTGTACTCCGCCAACCAGCGGCATACACTCGGGTACCCCCGCAATGTCTTATTTTTGGATTTGAATGTTTTTATGCGTCTATAACGGATTATGACGACAAAGAATATATATTATAATATTATAGGAAATAATATCGTAGTGGAGGTGCACTTATGACGGAAGACAGGCCCAAAAGAACCATCAATCTTAATATTGATCACAGTCAGCCGGGATTCTATTCGGATTCGATAAGCATTATTTTCAATCCCAGTAAATTCATCCTTGACTTCAAGCAGTCCACTCCCAGAATGGACAGCATACAGGGAAAAGAGCAGGAAACAATAGCAGTAAAGCATAACACCATTCTGATGGATTCCAGATTTGCAAAGAGTTTTATGGAAACCCTGAAAAAAGCCGTCGCAAATTATGAGAAGAAATTTGGAAAGATCGAGGTTCCAAAACCCAAGAAAAAGGACACAAAGAAGGAAGAAAGTGTCACAAGTTCGGAAAGTTATATAGGATAGGTTTACCTGTCAACCATCCTTTTATATATTTATTAATTAATATAATGGATTAAGCTACCTGGTTGTGATATTATATGAAAAACATTATTGAATTAAGGATACACGGCAGGGGGGGACAGGGAGCCAAGACCGCCGCACAATTCATTGTCGAATCGGCAATAACAGACGGCAAGCAAATTCAAGCCTTTCCTGAATACGGCCCTGAAAGGACGGGCGCTCCTATGAAGACCTATGCACGCATATCAGACGACATTATAAAGACCCATGAACCCGTAACAGAGCCTGATATAGTGATGGTTATCGATCCCACTCTTCTTGATGTCGTGGATGTAGCCGAAGGCATGAATGAGAATGGTATTCTCATTGTAAATACTACCGAATCTCCTGACAGCATTAAGAAGAAGACGAATTGCCAGGGAAAAGTTTATACTGTTGATGCGACAGGCATATCTATAGATCTTCTCGGAAGGAACATGCCTAACACTCCCATTCTGGGCGCTCTGGCAAATGTCTGTGAAGACGTCAAGCTCAGTGTGCTTACGGAAAGTGTCAGGAACAAGTTCCTGAACAAGATCGGAGAAGAGAAGACGAATGCAAACATTGAAGCAATGAAACGCGCACACGATGAACTTAAAGGTTAGACAACTTGAGTTAACGTGTGTAATGCATTATGAACAGAAAAACAAGGTTGATAAATATGGCAGAAAAATTTCCAACAGAAAAGGATTTGAAAAAGAAACAGAATTATCAGGACATACCCATCGCAGGCCAGATAACCAATCCCGGTTCTTCCCTGATGAATAAGACTGGCTCGTGGAAATCTTTCCGTCCTATTCATGATAAAGAAAAATGCATTAATTGCATGATTTGTTATGCCTTCTGTCCCGAAGAGGCTATTATAGTGGAAGATGGAAAGGTTGTAGGCGTAAACCTCGACTACTGTAAGGGTTGCGGAATCTGTGCAAAGGAATGTCCTGTAAAAGCTTTCACTATGAGAGAGGAGAGCGAGTGTAAAGAGTGATTTTATGAGTATTCAGGTATCCAAAAAAATGCTTCCTATAACAGGTGCACAGGCTGTTGCCGAGGCAATGAGGCAGATAAATCCTGATGTCGTTGCCGCGTACCCTATAACTCCCCAGACACCGATTATCGAGAATTTCGCAAAGTTCGTTGCCGACGGTAAAGTTGATACAGAACTTGTCCGTGTCGAATCTGAACATTCTGCAATGTCCGCATCTGTTGGTGCGGCCGCTGCGGGTGGACGGGCAATGACAGCAACTGCGTCTGCCGGACTGGCTTTAATGTGGGAAATAGTTTATGTTGCAGCTTCAATGAGAGTTCCTGTTATAATGCCCATTGCCAACCGTGCCTTATCGGGTCCTATAAACATACATTGCGACCATTCGGATTCTATGGGGGCGAGGGATTCCGGCTGGATACAGATTTATTCCGAGACTGCACAGGAAGCATACGAGAATATGTTCCTTGCTCTGAGACTTGCAGAGCATAAAGATGTCCTTTTGCCTGTTATGGTGTGCCTGGATGGTTTCATTACAAGCCATGGAGTCGAGAATGTTGAAATATATGATGATAAAGTCATGAAAGAATTCGCAGGCGAATACAAACCATTAAATCCGTTGCTTGATGTTGATAATCCCGTGACATACGGCCCGTTACAGCTTCAGGATTATTATTTCGAGACAAAGAAACAGCAATCAGATGCCATGAAAAGGGCAATAAGTGTGTATCTCCAAGTCGGAAAGGAATTAACAAAAATAACGGGAAACGATTACGGCTATTTTGAAAAATATATGATAGATGACGCAGAGGCAGTTATCGTGGTGATGAACTCAACTGCAGGGAATGTAAAATCTGTCGTTGATTCGATGAGAAAGGATGGTAAAAAGGTTGGATTGCTTAAATTGAGGCTCTTCAGACCTTTCCCGTATGGAGCGGTCGCCGATGTACTAAGAGATATTCCTGTCGTAGGTATTTTAGACAGAGCCGAATCTTTTGGTGCTTATCCTCCGCTTTTCGGTGAGATAAGAAATTCTTTGTTTGAATCCGATAAAAAGCCCATGATTCAAAGTTTCGTATTTGGTCTGGGTGGACGTGACATATTACATAACCAGATAGAGGACGCGTTCAGTTCACTACTCAAAAAAGATGTTTCCTCCGATATAAAGTATATAGGATGCAGAGGTTGTTGATTATGCCTTTCAATCTAAAGGAAATGCCAAACAAGCCGAAGAGGTTCCTGTCAGGTGGCAGGACGTGCGCAGGGTGTGCTATCCCGGTGATAGCAAGAACAATTCTGGGAGCAACGGACAAGCCCATAGTTGCGGGAAACGCGACGGGATGCATGGAAGTCACATCTACAATTTATCCTTATACAACATGGAACATACCGTGGATACACACCGCATTTGAAAACGTGGCCGCAACGATATCAGGTGTCGAAGCCGCCTTCCGCGCTCTGAAAGCCAGAGGGAAAATCGACAAGGACATAAAATTCATAGCTTTCGGTGGTGATGGCGGAACATACGATATAGGCATCCAGTCACTTTCAGGCGCTTTGGAAAGAGGACATAACATGCTGTATGTCTGTTATGATAACGAGGCTTATATGAATACAGGAAATCAGAGAAGTTCAGCAACACCTTATGGTGCCGCGACAACGACAACGCCCGCGGGAAAAGTCAAGCAGGGAAAAGAGGAATGGAGGAAGGACCTCGTAAAAATAATAGCTGCCCACAACATTCCTTATGCCGCTCAGGCGGCAGTTCACAACCTTGCCGACCTTTACATGAAAGCCGAGAAAGCTTTAAGCACCAAAGGTCCAACATTCATCACAGTTCTTGCGCCATGTACGACGCTCTGGAAATATCCTCCAGAGATGACAATGCAGTATTCAAAACTTGCGGTAGAGACAAAATTCTGGCCGCTTTACGAAATAGAGAATGGAAAACTTAAGATTAATTACAAGCCTTCAAAAGAAGTCCCCGTAGAAGAATTCCTGAAAGGGCAGGGCAGATTCAGACATTTATTTAAACCCGAAAACAAAGACATGATTGAAAGAATACAACAGCATATCAATGAAAACTGGGAAAGGCTTTTGAAAGAAGAGGGGTTGTAATGGAAATCGAAGAAGCTGTAAAGATGGCAATTGAAAACGAAGTCAAAGGCCGTGAAATGTATCTTTCGTTTGCTAACCGTGCTAAAAATTCTGTTACGAAAAAAACCTTTGAATTTCTTGCAGACGAAGAATTAAGGCATATAGACAAAATAAAAGAGATTGCAAAGGATGAAACCGGACTTTTAGAAGTTCCCGATCTCCAGTCAACATCTCTTGAAAAAATGAAAGAAATATTCGGTTTGTCTATAAAGGACTTTGATAAACAGGCAACTCCGGATTCCGATGACATCAAAGCGCATGAAATCGGAATGGAACTGGAGCGTAAAAGTTTCGATTTCTATAAAGAACTTTCAGAAGAAGCTGCCGACGAAAAAATAAGAATTTTCTTTGATGCCCTCATGAAAGAAGAGAACAGCCATTATGAAATGATTTCAAAAGGGTATGATTTCATCAAGAATCCTGAAGGATTCTATTCAGAAGAAGAGGGTTGGCTTTTGGAGGGGGGCTGATTCTTATAAGGAGGTTTTAGAATGGGAAAAGTAAAAATAACACAGGATCACGATGCCTGCATCGGGTGTGGTGCATGTGTTGCCATATGCCCTGACAACTGGGAAATGAAGGATGGTAAGGCCGTCCCCAAGGAAACGGAACCTGACGATGCGGGGTGCAACCAGCAGGCCGCCGACAGCTGTCCCGTGAATTGTATCAAAGTAGAGACGAAAGGAGAATAAAATCCTTATTATTTCTTTTTTATCACAAGTCTTACTTTGATAAAAGCAAACTTTTAATACTTATTAAAACTTTTAAATGTTTATATCAATATTTCATAAACAGAAAATGAATTTCATGCCGTTGTAACGGCCGGTTCGGTGGTACGGTATTATGGGGGAGAAGAAATTTTCACACGCCACGACGGATTATGGGGATAAATTACCTCATAAGACGCAGTCGTTGTGTCCTGAATGTTCCAGAATCATTGATGCATACGTTTACGAGGAAAACGGCAAGGTGATGATTAAAAAGACATGCCCTGAACATGGGGATACGACAGATACTTACTGGGAAAGCGCTGAAATGTATGACAGGGCGCGTAAATACATTACTAATGAAATCAAGCTTTCCAATACGAACACGGGCAAGTTCCTAGGGCATCGGGGCGAGAACTGTCCGATGGACTGCGGCCTCTGCCCTAACCACAAGAGCCATACCGCACTCGGCAATATCGTCGTGACAAACAGGTGTGATTTGTCCTGCTGGTATTGTTTCTTTTTTGCGAAAGAGGGTGATCCGATATATGAACCCTCCATAGAACAGATACGTTTCATGCTTTCCAATCTCAGGAACCAGAAACCTGTTCCTCCTAATGCCATCCAGATAACCGGTGGAGAACCGACTATCAGGGAAGATATACTTGAAATAGTCCGGCAGGCAAGGCTCGTGGGTTTCGAGCATATCCAGCTCAACACGGACGGCATAAATTTCGCAACGAATCCGGAAATGGTGGAAGAACTCCGTGACGGGGGGATGAGTACTGTCTATATGAGCTTTGACGGAACGACAGCTAAAACGAATCCCAAGAATCACTGGGAATCTGCTTACGCTATAGAAAACATGAGAAACGCAAATGTAGGTGTTGTTTTGGTACCGACTGTTATAAAAGGCGTGAATGATCATGATTTGGGGAACATTATAAATTTCGGTCTTAACAATATCGACACTGTCCGCGGGGTCAATTTCCAGCCGGTCTCGCTTGTCGGCAGGATGCCCCGGAAATTGAGAGATAAACAAAGAATCACAATACCCGGAGCCATTCAGAACATAGAAGAGCAGACAAATAACGTGATAAGCAAAGATGACTGGTTCCCGATTCCGTGCGTTGCCCCGATAACCGATTTCGTGGAAGCTCTCACGGAGAAACCTCAGTACAACTTATCCAATCATTTTGCATGCGGGGCGGCGACTTACGTTTATCTTGACAAGGAAAAGAAGAAAGTCATCCCGCTTCCCAGATTTCTGGATGTTGAAGGACTCCGGGAATATCTTTCAGAAAAGACTGAAGAGATAAAGAGCGGGAAGAGCAGGAAACTCGTGGGTGCCAAGGTCCTCCTGAAGCTGAACGGCTTCATCGACAAGAAGAAGCAGCCCAAGGAGCTTAAATTTGCAAACCTGTTGTACAACGCACTCATAAAGCACAGCTACACCGCATTGGGTGAAATCCACTACAAGATGCTTTTCCTTGGAATGATGCACTTCCAGGACAAATATAATTACGACAGAGAGAGAGTCCAAAGATGCAATATTCACTATGTAATGCCTGATGGAAGGATTGTTCCGTTCTGCGCGTTTAACGTGCTTCCGGAAATTTACAGGGATAAAGTCCAGCACGAATACAGCATATCATTCAAGGAGTGGGAAGAGAAGACAGGACAAAAGCTTTCGGACATAAAATACAAAAGGGACCAGAAATCACTTGAACGGGGCGAGATCTACAAGCGGGCATATAACAATCTCGTCAATTATTTTGCCGGGGGAAATCTATGATAGGAAAAAAAGGCAGGGGTGCAGCAGAGATTATCAACATCCCTCCCATGAATCTCAAGGAATATGGGGAACTCCCTTATTACGATTTAAAGCTCTTAAAATTCAGGATAGAAGGGCTGGAAGAACTCAGGGCCGGATCATTCCTCCAGTATAATCTTTATCTCAATCCCAACGTGGTTGCTGCTTTCGTGGATTATAACACAAAAGAATGTTTTGTAGTCATAAATGACAAAGAAAGCAAAGAATCCATTGCAAAATTCATACAGGACCTGCCTTCATATTCCGGGAAAAAGGTAAATTATAGCGCCGTTCTCGAAAGCGAGGAAGAAGTGGATTATCCGGATATCTTAAAACACAGATTCAGCTTAGAATTTGTTGATTGAATTAATCACAGAATTCCATTTCTTTTGCACCTGTTTCAGGATCGTATGTTATTGAGCAGGATTGTCCGTTCCTCGGGAAATTTTCAACGGTTTTGACAAACACACCGTTTATTTCTTCAAACATCAAACTATATTCTTTTGTCTCGTCGTCGCATGTTTTTACGGAAGAACCCGACTCGTCCGTCATAATGGTGCAGCATAAAGAAATCGATTTACCATCAATGGTGTGGGTTTCGAGTCCGGTAACTTCTATGACCATATTCCCGTAATCTTCAATTGAACCTGCGTCACCACAAAAAGTGTCAAGATCCATGATTTGTGCTCCGGCAGGCAATTCGAATACACTGTCTGGTATAGTAGGATTAATTTCAACATCTTTGAATTCATAGTCCATTACTGTTTGTCCGCCTTGTATCGTTTCCATCTTCAGGAGATATGTAAACTGGCCTTCGGATGCGATGCACACTCTCTGTGTACCTCCTTCGGTACTGGATTCAAATATCGTGCATGATTTTCCTGCTACATTATCCTGACCTGCTATTCTCACATCTTTGGTCGGGTCATCAGATTTCATTAAATTTAGCAATTCCTGATCGGTGGCATAAGGCTTGATGTACATGGCAAATGAGGAGGATAAGACTAAAGCCATGTTACTCAATTCTTCTGTAGTCATCTGCTTTTTTGCTATGTTAGTATCGGGATTATAAGTATAGATTTCATCGTTTTTCAGTAAAGTTATCGTACGTTCGGTTTTACCATCAGGATATATCATATTGCCGGGAGGGTATATTGTAGTCATATCTGATTTTATGTTATCTCCCTTTTTCCATACAGTGACTGTGGATTCAGCGCCCAAAAGATTTGAAACAGATGTATATTTGAACGAAGCAATTGCCGGGGGATTTGCGCCGGGAGGAGGTGTGCTTCCGCTGCCAGAACTATCATTAGAACCCGTATCAGAAGGCTGGTTCATAAACAAAGAATCTCCTGTATTATCTCCTTGGTTGTCCTGACTACCGCCCGTATTTGTTGTACTGGACAATCCTATCATTTCAGGCATTAACAAAAATAACACCAAAACAAGTACGACTGCTATAACAACAATTAAACCTATAATCAACATCTTCTTTGATCCGCCTTCGTTTTCAGGCTGGGTTTGGACAGGTTCAGCGTTCCTTGTTAGTTGCTGCCTCTGCACGAATGCCTGCTGCGGTGCTCCATAAACGTAATTTACCGCTTCCTGAATCTCTTCTTCAGAATAAGATTGCCTTAATTGTTCGATTAATGTTTCTTTGGGAAACTGATTTTTGTATTGATTTAGATAGTCAACTATCTGTTGGTTCATAAATAATATTAAATTAGGATATAATATAAATTAATAATGAAAAGAAATCTCATTATCTCGGTTTTTATCTTTTTTCTTATATTCGGATTATTAACTATTGTCCATCAATTAAATCTTGTTCAAAACTTCTATATAAAATAAAAATAGAAAAGAAGTGGATTATCCGGATCTGCTCAAAAAAGGTTTACTCTCGAGTTCGTGGAATGATGCTTTTATCCGTTCCCGAGAATTTCTTCGCATTCAATTCTGATGTCCTCAATATTGATTTTTTCGCAGATTGAAATATCATTGGTATTTACCGCGATCCATTTATAGCAGAAATCTCTCTCGATTTCCTCGAGTTCTTCGCATACTTCTATCTCATTCCTTGCCTTCCTAACGGACTTTATACAGTTTTCATCCGTTGTCTTGTCGCATAACGATTCATCCTTCGTGAACATAGCGACTGAAGTGTAACATTGCGATTCTGACATGAAAGTCTGGGAAGCGTTTTTACATGCTTCATGGTTTCCCAAAATGATTTGCACGTACAAATAGCATTTATTATAAACGCCTGCGGACTTTATCCCGTTGCAGACTGACTCATTTGCCATGTCTCTTCCTTCTTTTATTCCAACAACGCCATCAACCATTCTGTCATATATCCCTATTATATTTTCAAATATTATCATATCATTCTTGTCAACGGCGTTTTCATCAGGAGTTTCGTTACCGCTCTCATTAGAACCGGAACTTATAAAACCGGTATTCCCTGTATTTTGATTTTGCGAGGCGGTGTTATCAGGCCCGGATATATCCGGTAATGATGGTGTCAATAAAAATAAGGCCGAGACAACCGCTATAAAAATTATAGCAATACCCACAAACAATAAATTTTTTGAATTTATTTCTTTTTTGTTTTTGAAGGAATAAGAAGAAATGGCCGCTTGTTTCATTCGCTTATGATTTGATCCTTTAGGTGAATTAAACACATAATCAGCAGCTTCATTGATTTGATCTTCGGGAAATTTTCCTTTAAGCATATGAATCAGGGCCTCTTTTGAATTTTGATATCTGTTCTGATTTAAATAATCAACAATTTCCTGGTTCATATAATTTTATTGGTCTCTGTTTTT
>CAZKOV010000028.1:11218-11644 GCA_964554465.1 uncultured archaeon | reverse complement strand
GCCCCCATGAGATTAACCATACAGAAGGGCAGGAAATAAGAAGGATAGCAAACCATCAGGGGTTAACTTTAACATTCCACGGCTCTCTTACAACACCCATAACAGTCGCTGAAAGAAGCGACTGGAGGGATGCACAGGACCACATGCATAAATCGTTCCGCTCTGCGGTGCATGGTGGCTGTAAATACTGTCTTTTTCATGCATGTCTTCATTACTGGTTTGAACTTCTTTCATATACAAGCGGGAAGCTTGAGATTCTCATGTGCGACTTCTGGGGAAGACCACTATCCGAGATATTATATGATGACTGGAAACACGGATCTGGGAAATTACAGGACTGGTGGATAGAATATTCATGGAACACGGAATACCAGTATAATGTTCTGATGCTTTCAGATGAGGAAAGAAATGAAGTATCTGCAAGGG
>CAZKOV010000028.1:0-11208 GCA_964554465.1 uncultured archaeon | reverse complement strand
GTCAGTGCAGAATTTGGCGGCGACTGGGCTGAACAGCAGATATCATCAAGGGTGAGATCAAATCCCAAAGTAATGGAAAAAATAATCCAGATTTGGCTTAATGAGAGTGTAAAAAGTAACAGGAAATCGGGTTTATCTGACCCGACACCGGAGCAAATTAAACAGTTAAGAAAGGATATAGAAGATCAACTTTCACAAGCCCAGTTGTATAAATTAATTCTAAATCAAGATTTCATTTATAACGCGATAAAACCGGAATTTGATGAAATAAGAAAGGTAGTTAATTTTGAACTGGGGGAAAACCAGGCAAAGGCGCAAAAAAATGCAATAAGAGACAAAGTCAAAAATAAAATGAGAAAGGAACATAGAAGTGAGAGGAAATGGAACGTGGAGAACAGGGGGAAATACACCGATGCCTACAAGCTCCTTGCGCACTGGATGTTCTTCAACAAGGATGACATGTGGGAGGCGTTTGTCAAGGTTTATCCTGAAACACTTAAAAAATACGGGTACAAGCCGGATGATGACAAATGGCTGGATAATGCCCTTGATAAAGCCGAGGAGCTTAATGAAAGGGATTTCAAGGAATTCTATTATGCTGTCGTTGGTGCTAAAATTATCGAAGGTCATATGAAGAGATTGTTCAATTGGAGGGATACGGAGTTAATTGAAGAACTGAAGGGTTATGATGATGCTGATAAACTTATCAAAATCGCAAAAGATATGAAAGTCACAATCGAGATACCGGATTCCAGAGATTCCAAATTTGCAGGACTTTACATAATATGGAGACCAAGGCAGCTCTACGCGTTGGTTAAAACTCTGAGAAAAACTGTTAGCAGGGACATACACATAACATGGGATTTCGAGCATCTTGCAGGACAAGGTGTTGATCCCACAGAGGAAATGAAAAGGACCATTTACGATTTGGGTATCAAGGACTTGGGAAAATATACTCTTTCGATACACTGCAACAAGCCAAATCCCCTTCACGGACACGTACCGATAGAACTTGGTGATGAGGAGGTATATACATTATTATGGCTTTGCAGGATGAGTGGTATGGGAGATGAAGAAAATGATGTTTTTCTGTTTTTCGAGCGTGGCGGCGGACAGGACCCCTTTAAGCAATCCGTGGATGCGTTGAAGCTTATGGTCCCGCATCTTGAAAATAAAATACATCCAAAAAAACTTCCAATGGATGTCTATGGGCTCAAAATGACGGCGGGCGATGAGGACAGACAGAAACAGATTGTTCTCGCTCACAGGTTCGAACTGGTAAAGGAATTAATGCAGGTTCCCGAAGAGGAATGGGGATGGCTGTCCGGAATCGCTACAAGAAAAGGCAAAACCAAGGAATGGAAGAAGAATGAGCTTCACGGTCTGTAAAATTTGGTTCAATTGATTTGCAGTCGCCATTCGGCGAGTGAAGCTCATTTTCAAACGAATATCTTTTATTGTTTCAATGATAATCATTAACAATGAAAATAGTTATATTAACTCATTCTGACTGTGACGGTATATGCGCAGGGGCTATAGCGCTTGCACGGTTCCCCCATGCGCAGGTGTTCTTTACAAAACCGGCGTCTTTTGTAAGAGATCTCGATGAATGCGTGGCGGACAAGATTATAATATGCGACATAGCATTCAACCACAGAGACAAAGAAGAATTGATGCATATAATCAGAGAAAAGCCATCTAAAATGTTTTATTTTGATCATCATCCTTTGGATTTCAAGGTAAAGGAATTCCTTAAAGAACGCATGGTGCTTGAGCATAATCTGGAGATGAGCGCATCAGAATTAATTTACAGGTATTACCAGAAAGAGCTTCCCGATGAAAGGGTATGGATAGCAATCTACGGAGCAATAGGCGATTACTGCGCTGAGACACAATTTGTCAAGGACGTGGAAAAAGACTGGGATATAAGAGCTCTTTATTTTGAGGTTTCCACTCTTGTTATGGGTATAAAAACCCCTCATTTTGAACATTACGATAAGAAAAGAGAAATAGTGAGGGAACTGTCCAAAGGAAAAAACCCTTCTGATGTGTACGGGCTTGTTATGGAAGCAAAACAAGCTGTTAATAAAGAGTTTGAACTGTATGAGATTGTCAAAAACAGGGCTGAAAAAAGAGGTAATATAGGAATTGTAAGTGACCTCGAAGGATTCGGATTCAGAGGGCCTGCCGCTCTTTTCGCGGCAACTGTTACAAATTCTGTTTTAGGAATGTCTATATACGATAGGACAAATCATCTTGATATTACTGTAAGGACTCGGAATTATAAAGTGGATCTTAATCTGCTTTTATCTGAAACCGCTGCAGCCGTCGGGGGTAATGGAGGAGGACATCCTGAAGCCGGTGGTGCGCGCATTCCTATGGGTAAACTAGACGATTTTTTAGATGAAGTCAACAAAAAACTTGATGAAATTAAAAAATGAAGCGCCGAGGGCAGGAATTCCAGTCGTATTTTAACCAACTTCATTTCAATTTGAGTTTCATTTCTGCGAAGCAGAGTGGTTCCGACCTTTGAACCTGCAAGGGTACAAGACCCACCGGATATCTTTTGGATCGCCAACTCTTCATCTTCCGCCAATCAGAGTCAAGCCATAAAGTCATCGCAATCCGGGGACTGCTCTTTATATCCAGCGCTCAAGTCCGGCCCAGTAACCAGGTTTTGGTACCTCGGCACAATATTGTCTTATATTGCTATATAAATTTAAAAGAATGAGTTTTATGCTTTCCCATATTCACCGGCACTATACTTGCTTCCGAGGGCTTTATATCTGCATGCATGGCATTTATTCGCTTCTTCGGTGGATATCTTCTTTATTACCTTTCCGGGAATTCCGACAACAAGTGAATTATCCGGTATTTCTTCATTCTCTTTGACGACAGCCCCTGCAGCTATTATACAATTATTGCCTATTCTGGCACCGTCAAGAAGTATTGCCCCCATTCCTACTAATGTATTGTCCCCGATTCTGGAGCAATGAACAATGGCACCGTGCCCTATAGTCACGTTATTTCCTATAGAAAGCTCATCATCTGCATGTAATATGCAATTATCCTGGATGTTTGTTCCTTCCCCGATATCTATTTTTCCTTTTTCTGTTCTGATTACCGCATTGAACCAGACAGATGTATCTTTGCCTAAAGTAACGTCCCCAAGAATCTTTGCCGTATCTGCTATGAAAATTGATTCTTTCATCATTTTGCCCTTTTCTTTTCTCTTTTTACCTGATCCTTGAGTTTCGGTATTCGCATCAAAAAGCCGCATTTGGAGCACTTCACATTGAAAGGTCTTTTCCATTCCTGTTTCATCTTTTCAGAAAACCCACACTCAGCACAGACATACTCTATGTATACCATGTTCTCTTCCTTTGGAACATACGCCTTTACGCTTCCTGTGAGCTCTTTTTCCTTGTTCTCTACCTTCCTATTACATACAAACCTGTATTTTCCTGTAACTTTACCCATAACCATCACGTTATATTGTTGGGGATGTTCCTTAAAAATAAATCTATAGTCTCAAATATGCTATTCATCACTTATGTGCAATGAGTGAATAACACTGACCAAAATAGGGGTTCGGATACTCTTTTATACCAGAAAAACCCAGAGTTTCCATAATGGATCTCGTTTCTTCAAAGGTATGGCCTTTCTTTACAGCTTTTATGACATTTTCCGAGAAGTTTTCTTTGAATACCTTGAATTCAAATTCAAGTTTTGGTAATAGACCTCTTTTTCTTAAGGATTCCTCATAGGATTTGAGAAGAAATCCCATATTTTCAGATGAAATCCTATCAGTCAGTGCCAAAACCCCTCCGTCTTTCAAGACCCTGTAAGTTTCTTCAAGATATTTTTGATAATCAGTAATATAGTACACTACGAACATGGATGTTATACCATCGAATTTCTGGTCTTCTAATGGTAATTCCCCTGCATTCAAGTTATAGACATATAACTTTTCTTTATTTTCTGAGCATTTCTTTTTCAATATATCAAGGGCTTTCCTGCTGTTGTCAACAGCATAAACTGTTTTTCCCTGTCTGAGCAATTCGTTTGTAACATTTCCCGTTCCGCATCCGCTATCTAATACAATATCGCAATTATTCATAGCATTTATATGGAAATCCCTGACTACCAGATATATATCAGAATTAAGTAAGACTTTATCGTATACATCAATATATTCACTTTTCCATACTTCATCTGACATAATAAAGGATAGAAAAAGCATCAATAAATTACAAACTCTTTTTCTCTTTGAGGTTGTTTATGGTCTCTGATAAAGAACGCAATGTGCTTATGAGGGGTGTAAGCGAATCCCTCATCGCATTTTCCATGGACTGTATTTTTCCGTTCATATCATCCATTGAACCTTTGTAGTTGTCTATCTTATTTTCTATGTGTTTCAACTCGTCCGCCCTTTCAGAACGCATTTGTCTCATAAGATTTTCCAAAGCCACTATCTTGTTGTTGGTCTCAAGGAATTTCGTGTCCATGCCGTTCAATTTGGATTTCATGTCATGCCATTTCTCTTCTATTATCACCTCAACAAGTTCTTCTATCTGTTTTTTACTGACCTTCTTTTCATAGGAAGTTGTGTCCAATGAAGGTAATGGCTTTTCTACAGGCTCCGGTTTATACTGCCTCGGAGCTGGTATCGAAGTATCAAACTGGTTACCTGTCGGAACTTCAAAATCATTCGAAGGTCTCATCTGAGGTGTATCAAAATCATCTCTCGGGGAAGGAGGTTCTTGTATTTGAGGCGTCTGGTAATTATCTACATATTCTTGCGTTGGTGGAGGTCTGTTGAACTTCAAATCATCGAAACCTCCTCCTGTTGCTTTAAAAGATGGGTGTTCAATTTCCATACCGGGAGGAGGCTGGAATGTATTACCTTTTGGTATGGGACCTAGATTTTCTTCAAAAGGTTGTTCTCTTCCAAGAGGAGCAATCCCCGATCCTCCAGAAGCAGCGTTCCTGAGTGCACCTTTCATTCCCTGATCTATTTCAGGGAGGGAATATCCCTGCTTTTTTAATGCATTCACTATTTCAGGTTCCGAAAACCCTCTCGAGGAGAGGGTATTAACCTCTTCTACAGGAACCCTCATCGGGGATAGTGATGGAACTCCCCTAGGCGGTGCCTTCTTTTTTCCTCCCAGACCGAACATAAAAATAACCTTGTAATAATTTTGATTCCATTTTAATAAAAGCTTTTTATTTCCCCTTTTCTTCCCTTATCATCTTTTTTACATCTTCCTTGGTGGTAAATTGTGATTCAAGCGGATTGAAAATATTTAGCATACTCTCGAGTTCTTCGACCTTGGTTTTTGTTGCCAAGAATTTCATCTGCTTCATTATTTCCTTTACAGTCTCTTCTATTTTCATTAGCTGCGTGTTCTGCTCATCAAGTTTTTTGTTTATATCTTCAATGTCTTTTTCCGTCTTCTTTTTGTTAGCCAGTATGTCCTGCTCAATTGCTATGGCCCTATTAGTGGCCGATTCATATGCCCTTTCAAGGTCTCTTAATCTCTTTGTATTATCATTAATTCTGTTTATTACTTCGGACATAATTCTGTGTGTTTTATCCTCTGGTTCTTTTCCAAAAACAGGCATATTTCCCCGCCTTTCAGCTTATGAGAATAATAGGATATATTCTCAAATTAATTTATGGTTTTTTTGGTTAATAAATCAAATAACGCCTCACATATATTAATTCGATCCAGACCAATATTATAAAATGGCAATAGACCTCTCCCTTCTTATATCGATAGGTGCGATTCTTCTAGCATCAACAGGTCTTCTTTATGTGGCAAAAATCTTGAAACAGCCTGCTATACTCGCTTATGTGATCGCAGGTCTTATACTGGGGCCGATGGGATTCCAGATTATTACAAAACAAAGCCAGATAATGGCCTTGGGGGAACTCGGTGTCGCTTTCCTTCTTTTCGGTATAGGTCTCGAAATAGACTTCAGGGCATTAAAGGATGTGGGTCTCGCTGCCATAACAGGCGGTGTTGTTCAAATAATGCTGATGTTAGCAACAGGAATGGCAATAGCCGTGGGTCTCGGTTTCGGATTGACTATCGCAACCTATATAGGTCTTCTTCTTGCGTTCAGCAGCACGATGATAGTAACAAAAACGTTGATGGACCGGGACGAGATAAAATCTATTCATGGAAGGATAATGCTGGGAATACTTATGCTTCAGGACATTGTGGCTATAATAGCTCTTTCCTTCATAGCGGATATGGGAAATCCATCAATAACTACAGCCTTACTTCTTTTAGTCAAGGTTCTGGCTTTGTTTGGCATAGGCGTTGTTCTAAATAAATTCATATTCAACAGGATTTTTGATTACGCGGCGAAATCACACGAAATATTGTTTTTGACAGCATTATCAACCCTTTTCGGTTTCATAGGACTTGCTTATTACCTTGATTTTTCGATGGCAATAGGTGCTTTCATAGCGGGGCTTTCAATGGCGAATTTCCCTTATAATATAGAAATTTCAGGCGAGGCTGCAGCATTAAGGAATTTCTTTTCCATTATATTCTTTGCAACTCTCGGGATGCAGCTTGATTTCATGTCTCTTGCATCTCTTTTGCCTCTTTTCTTATGGTGCCTTTTGGGTCTTTTGTTACTGAAGCCTCTCCTGCTCTTCATAATCTATAATGTCATGGGATATGGTAAAAGAGTAGCCACATCGGTCGGCATAGGTCTCGGTCAGGGAAGCGAGTTTTTCTTTATAATAGCAGCTCAGGCGCTGTTTTTAGGCCATATAGGTCATGACATATATTCAATGTTCATAACACTTATTGTTGTTTCAATGATCGCGACGCCTTACATGATGAAAGCGAAGAACAGGATATATCACCTGATATCAGGACTGAATAAAAGAATAGCGGTTGCTCCTGTGCCCAGTAATGTAATAACAGCAATGGAGAACGAACCGAAAAAAATCATGAAAGATCACGTGGTTCTTTTCGGATGTCACAGGATGGGTGAAAATGTTGTTAAATATCTGAGCTCTATAGGAGAGAATTTCATTGTGATTGACCAAGATCCCCAGATATTGAAAAAACTGAAAAGCAGGGGGATATACTGTATATACGGCGATGCTGAAAATGCGGAAGTTCTTAAAAAGGCCAGCGTGAGACAGGCCAAAATCGTGATATCGACTATCCCTGATGTTTATGCATCCTCATTCATAGTTTCAAAGACGAAGAGGGAAAACAGAAAGGTGAAGATGATAGCGAGGGCTCATTCAAAAAATGAAGCTATAAATCTTTACAAAGCTGGATGTGATTTTGTTCTGGTTCCGGAGTTTGTGACAGCAAATGAGATTGTCAAGTTCATAAGCCAATTTTTAGATAGAGGCTGAAATTATTTATGTCGGAAATACTTAGAAAAAAAGTCGTTTGTTTTGAGAAAATCGGTAAAATAGAAAAAGGAAAAGACCAACATTTCATGATAGATGAAAAATTACTTAAGAAAGTTGTATACTGTGCCGAATTATCCAAGAAAGATACTGTGTTAGAGATCGGGCCCGGACTCGGGTTTCTTACATACGAATTATGCAAAAAAGCTGGAAAAGTGATTGGAATTGAGAATGACAGGAATCTTGTAAAACATCTTAAATGGAAACTCGTGAGAAGAAACTTTGAATTGATCCATGGTGACGGTATCCAATATATAAAAAACAACAGGAACTCGTTTAACAAGCTTGTTTCCAATCTTCCTTATGCCGTATCCGAACCGCTGATCATGGAGCTCATTAATAACAGGTTTGATCTTTGTGTTCTGACGATATCCAAAACGTTTGCAGATAACTTGTTGAATAAGATAGAATCCGAAAAGGCGACGAAAATATCGATTATAGCTCAATCGTTTTTTGGTATAAAGAAGATATGTGATGTGGATAAATCCGTTTTTCATCCTCAACCACGAAAAATGTCAGCATTAATAAAAATCAGGCCTATAAATACTCCCGAATATGGAAAAAGAAAAAAAGAATTTGTAATCAGGGAAATTGTCCTTCAGCCAAAGAAAAGGGTGAAAAACGCTCTGGTGGAAGCTTTGATAAACTATGAAAGAAAATTCGGGAACAAAGAACTGACAAAAAGGTCCGCCAAAAAAATGGTTAATGAAATGAAATTGGGGAAAATTGAAAATAAAACATCAAATATTCTCACTACAAAAGATATGAAAAAAATAGTGATGATATTACAATTCACTAATGTGTACCTGCAAAAGCTTCTTCGTTTGGATACACAATTATACCATTAGTCGTTATTCTGTACGGATGAAGTTTTAGGGAATGATCAGATCCTCTTGATTTCCATATCTGGATACTTCTTGAGAAGGCCGACTGAAATCTTTCATAATACATTATAATCACTGAATCGGCAACAAATTCCTCCACTCCATATCTGGATATCCCTTTATTTTTGCCGGGAAGCATTTCAGATACCATGAGAGTCGTACAATCCAGTTTCCTTAAAACTAATGAGAGGCTGAATATCATCCTGCGCAGTTCAACAGGGTCTCTGAGATATAAACCCAAAGCAGATATCGAATCAATGACAACCCTTTTCGCGTTTATATCTCTTACCGAATTTGATATAATATCGAAAACGTCTTCAACATGATAAGGATCGTATTTGATAAAGCTGAATCTGTCTTCTTTCTGCGGTGTGTCCAAATCCCATCCAAAAGCCGATAAATTTGCCTTTATGGATTCGGGTTGCTCCTCGAAAGAGAGGTAAACGCCGTTCTGCTTGAAATCCTTTAGACCCGCGTGTATGAATTGAGCTGATAAAGTGGTCTTACCGGCTCCTGATGTTCCTGAAACCAAGATAAGCTGGTTTTTTATGAATCCCCCATTCGTTATCTCATCTAAACCTGGTATACCCGTTTGTATCCTCTCGGTCATATTATCACTGTATTTATTATAATAATTTAAATTAAGTTAAATAAATGCCAGTCGGCTTCAAACGGAATGGTTTTTATTTAAACCATCCGGAGAGACTTTTCTGTGTCCCTGATGATTGTGCCCCTATCAGGCGTTTTTTTGTCGCTCCTATTCTATCCTCTGAAAAATCATGATCCAGAAGGAATTCTGTAAGTCCGTTCCAATCCGCTTCTGTTTTTTCAAGATTCACATCGGTTGTTTCGGGTTTTTTGAAAAAATCAAAAATATCCTGAAAATTGACATCAAAATCCCACTCTATGTTGCTCAATACACCTTCTATTGTGGAATTCTCTTTCACTATCTTAAGGGCTGTTTTGGGTCCTATTCCCTTGACGCCTTTTGGATTGTAATCGGTTCCTACAAGAATACCAAGCATGATTAACTGATTCTGGGAAATTCCTATGCCGTTTAAAACCCTTTCAAGTTCTATTATCTCGGGCTTGATATATGTATATACAAGCTTACCGGGGATCTTTCTTTTTCCGGTTATATTAAGATTTTTTACGAGTCTTGGAGCCCCGAAAAGAAGCGAATCCCAGTCCTGGGAACCCGAAGCCCATGCAAGACCTTTTTTTATCATATCGGCCGCCTGTGCCTCCCCCTCAGAAGGGGCTTGTACACACTGGAGTCCCATAAAGGTCAGAAGTTTTTTTGCCTCTTCAATCATATCCTTATCAAGCTTTACAGCTGCCTGGGCATAAAGCCTTATTTTCTCAACATCGCCCTCTTCCTGAGCGATTTTCAGCTTTTCGGCCGCTTCCTGACGCATCTTTATCCTGCTTTCCTGCGTCTTCTTCTTGAAATCCGGGTGCTTCCCGTCGAAAACGAAAACGGGTTTTATCCCGTTTTCCATCAGTTTCGTAGTCCTGTAGAATAAACCTGATAAATGTGATGTTACTCTGCCTTTGGAATCCCTTAGGGGTTCACCGGTGAACCTGTCGTGAATGCTTGAAAGAAACTGGTATATTATATTATAGGAATCCATTGCAATTACTTTTCCTGCAAGCTGTTCCAGCTCAATTTCTTGGGATTCTACAAGTCCTGAAATGTTTACTCCCACTCTTTACACCTACATATTATGGACGATTATAACTGCCTTTTTTCCCGCTTTCAAAAAACTATGGAACATCTCAAGAGATTTTTTCATACTCTCTTCAAAAAACATTATATTTTTTTCCTTTGCCAGAACAGGAACTTCATGTTCAATCTTGACGAAATCTTCGATTCCCTTTGCTACAATCACTATTTCTGGTTTCTTTTTCATTATTCTAAAGAAGAAATCACTATTGAAGACACGGAGTTTTTCTATTTCCTCGAATGTATTGTCCCACCAAGCGATGATATCCGAATAATATACTTTGCCGTTTATCCTGACTTCCCCGAATTCAACAGAATCTATAGTTACCATGTGTATAGATTGTGAGTTTGAATTTTAAAAGTTGTTAACTCTAAAAATTATCATGGATACGAATTACCCTGAGAACTATAATTCCGAAACTCTTGTCGAATTATGGACAAATTTTGTTGACTGGAAGAAAAGAAGAGAAGGTGAAGAGGGATTTCTGGTTAAAACTCTAAATCTATTCAATTGCAAAAAGGTTTTTGACGCATGTCTCGGGGACGGTGCGGATTCCATCCATTTAATCCAGAAAGGATTCAATGTAACAAGCAATGATATAGACAGATTATTTATTAAAAAGGCAAAGGAGAACGCTAAGGAGCATGAAGTTTCACTTGAAATAACAAAATACAACTGGCTTGATATTGATAAGCATATAAAACCGAGAACCTTTGATGCTGTTTTATGCATGGGAAATTCACTTACATATCTCTTTAATAGGGAGAGCCGGATGAAAACTCTTAGAAATTTCTTTTCCATCCTGAAAAAAGACGGTGTTTTAGTAATAGATGAGAGAAATTACCAGTACATATTAGATAATAAGGAAGATATACTTGAAAACAACAACTTCAGGTACTCTGGAAAATATGTATATTGCGGGAACAAAGTCCATGGAAAACCTATTGAGATTTTTGATGATGAGATAAGGATGGAATACGCGGATGAGGAAACAGGTAAGAAGGGGTATCTCATACTCTATCCTTTTAAAAAAGGAGAACTGGAATTATTGCTAAAGGACGCGGGCTTCGGAGACATTGAAGTGTTTTCGGATTTTAAAAAAGGTTATAACGCGGAATCTGATTTCCATCAAGATGTCTGTAGAAAG
>CAZKOV010000027.1:0-11698 GCA_964554465.1 uncultured archaeon | reverse complement strand
GCCTTTTTTGTATTTGGTGTTTTCAATCCATATTCTCTGTGGAATCTCTTTATTTCGAATTTCAGGAGTTTTGGATTTATTTCCCCATCAGGTCCCCGCGAATTATTGAAGACTCTAAGTCTTTGTGTCTCATAGTGAGCCATTACATCAGGGCGGTTTATGTTTTTCCAATCCACGGGCTCGTATATCGTTCTTCCGATATGAGGTCTTTTTTCACCAATGCCATATTCCTCATGTAATTTCTGTACAGAATTATTGTATTTTTTTCTCACTTCAGGTGTATTAGTATCAGCTTTTCCTAGCTCCGTTAGAATTACGGCTCTTTTTATATTTATTAATTTTTGTATGTTTCTATCAATCCCGACTTGGGTTTCGCTTGGTAATCTTTCTGAATAATTCCATCCATCTTGTAATTCTGTTATTATCCATCCTTTATCAAGTAAATTTGCCTGTTCTTTAATATGCATTTCTCTAATACTCATAAAAACACCATAAATAATCACTTATAGATAGTTAATTTTAGTGTTTATAAAGTTATCGCCTTTTCCTAATATTAAACCAATTTAAGCTCTGATATTAATAATGTTATCGGTTAAAATGGGCGTTTTGTGGACTGAGAAATACAAGCCTGAGACTCTTTCCGCCATTTCAGGTCAGGGGAAGGCTTTAAAGGAGATTTTAGGCTTTCTGGAGTCCTTTAAGCCCGGAAAAGCGCTTCTTCTGGCAGGACAGCCTGGGATAGGTAAAACCTTGTCCATAGAGACTATATGCAAGGAGAAAAACTGGCTTTTGATGCAGATGAACGCTTCTGATTCGAGGACATCTGACGAGATTGAAGCGATTTTGGGGCAAAGCTCCAAAATAAGGCCTATTTTCCATTCAAAAAAGGTGATTCTGATAGATGAAGTGGATGGCATTTCCTCAAGGGAACGGGGTGCTACACGTACGCTGATAGATATCGTTAAAAAATCGGCATATCCCGTGATTTTCATAGCAAATGATCCCTGGCTTCCGAAGTTAAGGAGTTTGAGGAATTATTGTACACTTGTCAAATTCAGCAAGGTTTCTACACCTTCAATAGAGAAGAAATTAAGGGAAATATGCAACGCCGAGGGCATAGAATACGATGAATTCGTGCTTAAAAACCTTGTCAGATGGGCAAACGGGGACCTCAGATCTGCAATAATAGACCTTCAGACGATAGCTGAAGGCGAAAAGAGCATAAACGAGGACAGCCTGCTTTCTTTGGGGTTCAGGGAGCGCGAATCTGACATGTTCAGCATACTTCCGACCATATTCCGTGCGGGAAAAATATCCGTTGTAAAGAAGTTAATAAGGGAAGCCGATAAGGATGCTGATACTGTATTCTGGTGGATTGAAAACAACATCCCGGTAGAATTTTCACATCCGGAGGAAATCCAGAGAGCACTGAATACACTTTCAACCGCTGACATCTTCAGGAGTTACGTCTCGAAGCAGCAGAACTGGAGGTTCAAATCATATATGGTAGACCTCATGGCAGGCGTTTCCGTGGGCAGAAAGGAAGAACATAAACACGGGTGGGTAAAATATGCTCCACCCCAGAAAATAATGATGATGGCAGCTAACAAGCAGGAGAGGGCAGAACTTCGGGAATTATATGAAAAGATAGGCGGATATACACACCTTTCAAACAGAATGGTGAAAAAATCGCTTCTGCCATACCTTCAGATTATTTTACAATCAAGGAAATTCGCGAAAGACGAAAAAACTTTGAAAAAAGTAAAAACCATCAATTTGATGGCGTTTTCCACAGAACATCCCTCATCTGTAAAAGATTTGATTCTTGATGAGAATGAGATTGCGATGATAATCAGTTAAACCTTGTTTCCAAAAGACCTTTTCTTCGCAGGTAACCATAATCCAGCCATTTAGACAGATTTTTAAGTAGCATGAAATGAAATTCAGGACATACACCAGCTGCAAGAGGTATATACAGTGAATGTGCTTCTTCTATCTTTTTCCCTCTCAAATCGTCAGGTATATAATCTTCTCCCAAATCGGTTGTATTGACGACGGTATCTGCAAGTTTTATAATATGAAGACGTATTTCACCGTTGAGAATCTTGCGATTATATATGCCATCACTTTCATTTCTGCTCATCTCATCTATTAGTGATACTGTTTCATACCGGAAATCTTTTTCTAAACCGACCATGTTTATATCAGAATTTTCCTCACAATCATGCATCCATCCGCTACAAACCACAACCGTATTTATAATCGGTCCCCATTTTTGTTTTTGCCTGTTTTTAAGCCATTTCAAGAGATGAACGGTATCCGCAGGATGATTTATATAAGGAATGCCACTTAGCCTGAAAGAACCCGAATGACAATGAGTTGCAATAATTCTGGATTCCGTTTCAAAGCATTTTTCATTTTGCGGGTCATAAATTGAACATCTTCTTACGAAAATATTCCCCTTTCCATCAGTATAAGAATTTTTCAAATAAACAGTTTTCTGTACCAACATATAATATAATCTTTGTAAAATTATTTAATTTCACGCTGTTCCACGAAAATATGTTTATAAAACTGCCCTCAATATTATTACTCTTATGATTTTCAATAAAAAATCGCTGGAAAAATTAAAAACTATATTTTCAGGAGACGAGAAGAAGATTCTTGTCTATCACAGGGATGCTGACGGCGTCTGCTCCGCAGCCCTGATTATGAAATTCTTTTCCCCTTTCAAAACCATATGCAGGGAAGGACCAATACTTGACGACAAAATCATAAAATATCTGATCCAATATAATCCCCAATCAATAACATTTATTGACATACCGGTAGATCAGCATCATGAAAAACTGATTCATCTGAAAGAAAAAATCGAAGGGGTGAAAATATCGATAATAGATCACCATCCTTTTGAAAGAGACATGAACAAGGAAGGGATGATACATATAAACAACATGCTCTTAGACGAATACAAAAATTCTTACATACCGACAAGTTGCATTATCTGGAGAATATTTTCCGAAATGGAGTTACCAACAGATGAATGTTCCTGGATAGCGGGAATAGGCGTGATAGGAGATTACGGTCCAAAAGAATGCATGGATGTTATAGAGAACGTAAAAAAACAGAATCCGGAACTTGTCAAAGGAGATATAATGGGGTGTGGGTTATCAAAAGGTGCGGATATGATATCTGCATCAATAACAGTCAGGGGAATTAAAGGCGCCTACTATTCGCTTTCCCGCCTGAAAAACGCAGAGAATTTTTATGATTTCATATCGGATCCAAATCTCGTTGAATGGAACGAAAAACTACAGGACGAAGTGGAAAAAATCATGAAAGATTTGGAAGAATCAAGTTACATGGATAAAGAAAAGAGAATACTGATGTACGAGATAAAAAGCGACCTGAGTATTTCGTCCATAATATCGACAGTTGTTTCTGAAAAATACCCGGATCATGTCATAATAATCTACAAAAAATGGAATGAAAACGCCTTCAAAGTTTCACTAAGATGTCAGGACGGTCATGTGGATGTCGGCCAGTTGGCAAAGGAATGTTCTAAAGATATAGGAACCGGGGGCGGTCATAAAAAAGCTGCGGGAGCTCTAATAAACAAAGACTGGGAAACATTCAGAAAAAGGATTTTCGATTACACTTTATAGGTTTATTTTTATTTTACTGCTTTCATCAAGTTTAACACGGAAGCCGGATTCTTTCTTCTTATTCTCTATAAAATTCTTTATGGTTTCCTTTGAATACGAATCCAGATCCATTACAAGGGCGTCTTCAAGTCTCACCCATATGAAATCGAGCACGCTTCTGTGGAGCGCTGATGGCGATCCATTTTTTATCTTACATGAAAAATTGAAAAGCAGCATATGTTTTCTTGCATAATAATCCGGATGCATCATGAATTCTTGGACATTAATCAAGTCTTCTACATCCACATCTACGCCGAGCTTATCATTCACTTCACGTTGGACGGTTTCTTTCAGGCTTTCACCTATTTCTACGTGACCCCCCGGAAGCGTGAGTTTATCCTTCCATCTGTCAGTCTTAATCAGCAATATATCCCCGTTCTCATTGAAAACCAGACCATTTGCAATTGACTCGGGATATTTTTTCAATCAAACACACCTTGGCATATTCTCTTGTTCAAAAAGATTTAAAGTTTAGCTTTAACGGATGTTATATTTAGAACTTGTTCAAACTATTTGATTGGTTTTGTGAAACAAAAAAACGGAACTTTGTTCTACTAAGCACCATGAAATTAAAAGAAAGGGTGTGGGCTTTATCAGCATTGCCCGCCTGATGCGCTGCCGTCTCCCGCACCTACTGCTCCAAGACTTGGCTGCTCAGCTGTCGTGCTCAGTTTCGTGTTACATTCTGCTGGTGGGTTGTTAAATGCCGCGCAGACTGCAGCAAGTACTGCCTGCTGTGAACGTGAAACGCTTGCCACGACTCCATTAATTACAGTTGTAGGCGATCCTCTGACTCCATAATTTGTGTTGTCTGTATCATACACTCCGTATCTCGGATAATTTCCTGCGGGATTTGCGAAGTCTTCCATAATATTGAATTCAGTATTCGTGGCTTCTATGCATGCATCCAGTTTTGCCTTATCTATTCCTACCTCATCAAGACATCCTTCCCAGTCTCCTTCAGGCGCGAAACATCTGAAGTAATCCGTGAATTTGTCTTTCTGTTCTTTCTGGATACAATACTGTCTTGTGTTTTCGTCTCTTTCATTTTCACCGTGCATGAGATAGTTTACAAACTTTATTTTAATATCCGCCTTGTCACCGAGCGTTTCCATTACAGGGACTACGGCCTTTTCCATTTGCAGGCCGTACGGACAGTAGGACATTATGAATACCTCGACTTTTGGTTTGTCGGTTTTCGGGACTTCAGGTGCTGGCGGAGTTTCGGGTTCAGCGGGCTTGTCTTCCGCTGCCATGGCACAGATGTCACCGTTTTTCGTGAGGTCGCAGACACTTTGTTCGAAAGAATATTCACTATCCACGCCGTTTATACTAAGCTTGTTATTATAAATTAACACATAACCTGGTATTGACATGCTTTGTGTATATTCTATTACAGTTAAACCTACCCCCAATGTGCTTGCTATATCACTAGCTACTGACTTTAAGGAATCGCATGAAGTACATCCTTCAGAAATTATATAATATATATAATCTTCATGCACAGTTTGATTTGTGACGGTTGACGGTAAATTACCGGTATCTATTACATCTACACCGCTTTTTTGTCCGCTATTGTCAACTACAAATATGTCTGTTCCGCCACCACTTCCAGCTATAAAATATCCTGCAATGAAACAAAGAACAGCAATTATAAGAAGAGTTGTATAAACACTGCCTGCTGTAAATTTCCTTTTAGCATCAATAACGCTTCTTTTCTTTTTCTCAAACAATTTCTTCTTCTTAGACATTATTATTACACCTCAACTTCTTATTTTTCTAATTAATTGATAAGTTAATAAATGTTTTATATAATAAATTGTTTCCTTTCGGATATTTAAGAAAATGAAATTTTTGTAAACGAAGGATTCATTGCGTTTAATGAATTTTTATATCAGTTTTCCAATTCCTATCTATGATAAAAGCGATTGTTTTCGATCTCGACAATACACTGATGGATTTCTTGAAAATGAAGACTATCTCGTGCGAGGAAGCACTTTCCGCTATGATAGATGCCGGTCTGAAGATTGAGAAACGAAAAGGAATGGAAAAATTGTTCAAACTTTATGATGAATACGGAATAGAATTTCACGAGGCTTTCCAAGTCTTTTTGAAAAAGGAAATCGGGAAAATAGACTGGAAAATACTTGCAAGCGGAATAAATGCTTACAGACGCGTAAAAGAAAGCTTTCTGGGCCCATATCCACATGTAAGACAGATTTTGATAAAACTTCGTGAGAAAGGTCTGAAATTAGGGATAATTTCTGATGCACCTAAACTAAAGGCATGGCTCAGACTTACCGGAATTGGCCTTGCAGATTTTTTTGATGCCGTCCTGACGGTAGATGATGTAAAAGGTAAGGAAAAACCGCATCCACTCCCTTTCAGCGAGATTATGAAAAAATTAAAGGTAAAGCCGGAAGAAGTCATTTTCATAGGTGATAATCCTTCAAGGGACATTAAAGGTGCAAATCAGGCAGGAATGCATACGGTACTCGCAAAATACGGTCAATGGAAAACCCAGGGAAAGACAAAGATGGAAAAAGCTGACTATGAAATAAATGATATTAGCGAGATTTTGGAACTTAAATTGTTAAAATGATTTTAAAGTATGCATGCTTATACAAATTGAATATAGCAGGATAGTCAAAGTTTGGTGATGTTTATGGCAAAACATGAATGTTTACAGTGCGGTTGGACAGGAAAACCTGAAATATTGGAACCGGCGACCAAAGTATGTCCAAAATGTGGTAGTGTAAGACTGAAAAAGATGAAGAAAGAGTGAATGTCTTTATTTAAAGTTGAGAGATAACTACTTTTGATTCAAATATCTGACGGAAAATATAGTAACCACTTATAAATGGTTATACTTCAGTATACAAATCTTTATAAAGGAGGAAACCATTGTATTTATATTATTATCGGATACTTATAGTCACTGTTAGGAGGTAACAGAATGGAAGGAGAAACCAAGGAAAAAAAGAAATGTCCTGAGTGCGGTTCTGAAAAGATTATATATGATTCCTCGAGAGGAGAGACCGTGTGTGGCGTGTGCGGTCTTGTTATAGATGATGCAATTATAGACACCACACAGGAATGGAGAGCTTTTGACGAAAACCAGCGCTCCAAAAGGGTCAGAACAGGCGCTCCTCTCACACCGACAAAGCATGATCAGGGTGTGACCACGGAGATCGGAAAGGGCCGTGGTGAACTTTTCAAGGTATCTGCCAAGAAAAGAGCTCAATATTACAGGCTATCGAAATGGCATAAAAGGCTGATCAAATCGAAAGACAGAAACCTGTCGTTTGCCTTTTCTGAGCTCCAGAGACTTATATCCTATCTTGGCCTTTCGCAGGCTATTCACGAACGTGTCGCGAAATTATACGAAAAGGCTGTTGATCAGGGTCTTGTAAGAGGTCGTTCAACCGAATCCATTATTGCAGCCCTTCTTTATACAACCTGCAGAGAAGAGGGGGCACCGAGGACACTTGATGAGATTTCGAGAGCATCCGGAATAAACAGAAGGGACATAGGAAAGACATACAGATATATCTCGAGGAAGCTTACAATAAGGATACTTCCCGCGAGGCCTCAGGATTACATCCCCAGATTCGGATCTCTTCTGGATCTGGACGAAATGGTTCAGGTCAGAGCAATTTCAATCCTCGACGACGCGACAAAATTCGACGTCACGAGCGGAAAAGGCCCTATCGGTGTCGCAGCAGCAGCCCTTTACATTGCGGCTGTCCTTGAGGGCAGGAGAAAAACACAGAGGGAAGTCGCTGATGCCATCGGTGTGACCGAGGTTACAATAAGAAACAGATACAAGGAAATAATAGAGCACCTTGGCATCAAGGATGAAGTCGAGGAAAAGGTCAGGGAAGAAGAGATTGAAAAGGAGAACAACAAAAAGTAAATCTTTCTCTTCATTTCTTCTCTATTTTCACTTTCAGTATTTCTTTATCAGTTACGTCCGTTATTGTAATTTTTTTGTTACCGATTTCTATTATTTCCCCCTTTTCCGGTAACCTTTCAAGCTTGTCTGTAATAAAACCAGCAACCGTGTTAATGTCCTTGTCTGTAAGTTTTAACCCCGTTTTTTTGCGAAGGTCTATAAGCTTCGTTTTCCCTTCAATCACGTAAGTATCCTTTTTTATTTTTCTGATACCAGTTGAAACTTTGTCCGTTTCGTCATAAATTTCTCCTACAATCTCCTCTACGAGATCTTCAATAGTGACCAGACCCTGGATCATCCCCTTTTCGTCAACAACAACAGCCATATTATATTTCTTTTTTCTTAAATCAACTAACAAACTATCAAGCTTTTGTGTTTCGGGAACAAAAAGAACTTCTTTGATATCCTTATCAATTTTTTGAGATGTCGTTTTGTTTTCTATGTGGTTCAGCATGTCTTTCATATACACTATACCGATTATGTTATCCTTTTCTTTTTTGTATACGGGCAAGCGGGACAAACCTTTTTTTGTCATAATGTTTATTGCACTTTCTATTGTGGAATCGTATTCAATATTCACTATGTCATCTCTCGGTGTCATTATCTGAGAGACATTGGTATCTGAAAATTCAAAAACATTATGTATCATTATTTTTTCATCTTTTTCTATTTCACCTGTCTCTTCACCCATAGTCAATGCGATTTTAACGTCCTCTTCTGTAACGCCCCTCTCATCAGATTTTATCAGTTTTTCATTGGCTTTGGAAAAGAGTTTTGCTATCGGCCATAAAATTATCATCAATACCCTGATAGGTTTTGATACGAGAAGCGATATGCGTATTGCATGATTAAAAGCAATTGATTTTGGGAATATTTCCCCAAATACAAGAATAAGTACTGTAAGAACACCTACCGCTATCCCCGCTCCTATATCACCGAATGTTTTTATCGCGACAACAGTAGCAAGTGCTGACGCCGCAATGTTCACTATGTTGTTTCCGATAAGAATCGTTGTCAGGAGCATGCTGGGATCGGATTTAATTTTTTCGAGAGCTTTCGATCCGTGCCTCTTTTCCTTTACAAGTCTGCGGATTTTTATTTCACTAATAGAGAATAGCGCGGTCTCTGATCCTGAAAAAAACGCCGAGAGAGCAAGCAGAATAACCAATATGATTATTTCGTTAATCACTTCAGATGACCCCTTATACAAATATTATGATTATAATATAAAAATTTTCAAATATATTCTTAAACTTCAATCTCAAATGTAAATCAGGTGTTACCCATTAGCGATTCAGATGCAATTCAGGAGAAGAAATTAAGAGAATTCGTGAAGAAGATGGAAAATATCAGAGGCAGGCACACAGAACTTGTTACAGTGTACGTTCCTTCAGGTTATAATATCAACAAAGTCTCAGAGCAAATCAAAAACGAACAATCCACGGCTTCAAATATAAAATCAAAAACGGTCAGGAAGAACGTTCTGGCGGCGCTTGAGAAAATAACACAGCACCTGAAATTATACAGGGAAACGCCTCCTAACGGTGTTGCCATATTCTGTGGCAACATATCTGAGAAGGAGGGCGTCTCTGACATAGAACTTAGGGCGCTGGAGCCTCCGGAACCCCTGAGACAGCGGCTTTATCGCTGCGACCAGACCTTTGTTATAGAACCGCTCAAAGAACTTGTCAGGGAAAGAGAAATTTACGGTATTATCGTAATAGACAAATCTGATGCTGATATAGGGCTTCTGAAAGGAAAACATATTACCAAAATAAAACATTTCGATTCCCTTGTACCGGGAAAGACAGAAGCCGGCGGCTGGTCGCAGGCAAGATATGCCCGCGTCAGGGAAGGACTTCTGAACGATTTCATGAAGCAGGTCGGGGGAATCGCCTCTCAGAAATTTATGGAATTCGGTAAAGATCTTTTGGGAGTGATAGTTGCGGGCCCGGGCCCTGTTAAGGAAATGTTCGCGGAAGGGGATTTCCTCCAATATGAAATAAAGAATAAAATTCTCGGCATAGTCAGTGTTTCATACAGCGGTGACTACGGGCTTCACGAAGCAGTCGAGAGGGCAGAGGATATATTAAAAGAGGCATCGATAACAAAAGAAAAATATATTCTTGACAAATTCTTTACTGAACTAAGAAAAGACACAGGGCTTGCTGTTTATGGCCTCAAAGAGTCCACTAATGCACTTGATGCAGGTAGTGTGGAGGTCCTTATGATAAGCGAAAAATTCCCGTGGAAGAAGATGAAACTTCAATGTAGGAATTGTGATTTCTCGATGGAGAAAATCATGAAAGAAGACCAGACATTTGGAATGAAATGTCCTGAATGCGACGGGGAACTTGAAGTTGCTGAGTCCAATGAAATAAGAGAAGAAATCTCGAAAAAAGCAGAGGAAATGGGAACCGAGGTAAAGGAGATTTCCACTGAAACTAACGAGGGGATGCAGTTCAGGGAACTTGGCGGAATTGGTGGGATATTGAGGTTCAAAACTTAGAATACTATACTCCTAAAAAATAGTAAATATTTAAAGTGATGGCCATAATATTCATTATGGATAGGAGAACTTCCTTCTTGGCTATACCGGCATTCTTCAGCTACTTGACAAGCGTAGCCTTAGGACAAGATAACAGTACATATATTAGAGATATAGGAGCTTACGTTTCTTCTTTCAATTCGAACTGGAACGAAAAGCCGAGAATATCAATACCGACAACCGAGCAGACTATCCACATCCTCACGAATCAGGAAAGATATAATGAAAGCAGGAGAACCGGAAAAAATATACCACAGTTAGAATGGGATGCGGATTTAGCTAATATTGCAAGAGGACATAGCAGGGACATGTCAGAAAATAACTTTACCGGTCACGTCAATAAAAGAGGAATGAACCCGAAAGCCAGAGCAGATGCATATGGTTATAATCACAAGAAAGTAATCGAGAAGAGAAGAAAAAGAAAAGACGGTAATGTCGTCATAACAATTATTACACGTTCTGGTATAGGAGAGAATATACACTCAACTCCAACCTACAGATATTGCGATATACTGCCGGTAAGCACCAATGGAAAAGTTTCCAAAAGATATCATTTTGATTGGAAAAATCAGGATTCAATAGCATCCGAAGCGGTGGAAGGCTGGATGAACAGCCCCGGTCACAGGAAGAACATATTGAATCCGGGGTACTCAAAGGAGGGTATAGGAGCCTTCCTTTCTTACGAAAAAAACCGTGTTCTTGTCACCCAGAATTTCTGGTAGCTATTTCATGCCTTTTCTGACATTCAGAATCTCATAAATCAAAACTAAGAAAGGTAATATCTCAAGACGCCCCAAAAGCATGTTTATCATCAGCATTATTTTTCCTATAGGATTCAGGGGAGCTATTTCTGCCGTTGAAAGGCCAACCGTTCCTTGTGCAGATGCGGCCTGAAAAATTGAATCGATTGGCGAATAACCGGACATACTTAAGACAATTGAAGAAAGACCTAAAATAGCTATATAGATGAAAACGAAAAGCGAGACCATTGTTATTTCTGTTTTCTTTATTGGTTTTCCTCCTGCTTTGACAGGAACAACTGCCGATATGGGAAGTGATGCTTTTTTGACAATCCACGATATCGAACCCGAAAGGATTCCGAAACGTACAAGTTTTATCCCTCCCGCAGTTGAACCCGCATAACCGCCGATTATCATTAATATTAACATGAAAAAGATGGCGGAAGCGGGCAGAGGATTAGAGGCAATGGTAAAGCCTGTGGTCGTGAGGGCGGAGATTGTATGAAATACCGCCTGCATTATTGCATCTCCGTATCCAAGGAAAGATAATGACATTAAAGCCGAAAACACAAAAAATAGAATCCAGAATAAACGGGTTTCCTGGTTTTTAATATATTCAATAAATTTCTTTTTCAGGATTTCGTCATGTACGAAGAAAGATGTGGCACCGAGTATCATAAGCAGCATTATCACCAAATTTATCGCGAAACTATTGTAAGCCCCGATTGATGCGTTTTTTACGGAAAAACCT
>CAZKOV010000026.1:0-11817 GCA_964554465.1 uncultured archaeon | reverse complement strand
ACAATGGGATATTAGTGGCATTGTTGTTTGCAGAGATCAGGCAATAACAATTTTAAATGGAAACGTTAATGTAAGTGAAGGGGCACACCTGATATTCGACAACGTGACATTTGAAATGTCCATGGGAACCAGTTCCTCTTTATATGATTTCTATGTTTACGCGGGAGGAAACTTTACAACCGGCAATGAGACGACAATGGGAGAAGAAGGAGATGATGCATATTATTATATCTTCCAGAGAGGAAACGCGACATTTGATAATACGACATTTACAGACGATTCAAGACTCAGAACCGATGATGACGGAACCACGATAATAAAAAATGAAACTGACATATACTATGGTTATATAAGAGAAAATAGTAATACAGAAATCTATGATTCTCTGATTAGAATTCTTTACATCTATGCTGAAGGAGGAAATTATATAACAATAGACAGTCTTGATGATAGCGTCAGTTCGATAAATAAAGATATAATTTCAACTAACGGAAATTATGTTCTCAATCTGAGTAATGTAGATACTAACAACAATGGAATCGGGATTATCAATAACGGAGGAACAATGACTTTAACAAACTGTGATATAGGTTATTTCACACATTACAATTACAACAACGATAATTCAACGATAACAAATACAGATTTGTATGGATTATATTATTATGCTTCCCAATCAAATGCTTATAGTTATGTGGATGGAATCAGAACTCCTGTTTCATCATTTTCAAAAACAATAACAACCACATCATCATCCCCCAACGAACTTGATATGAGCAATGTTAATATCACTGTTTTTTATGTATACACAACAGGAAGCGGAAATGCAACTTTCGATGATTGTACAATTTTCAATTATTATGGTTTCGATACCTCAACCACAAAACTTGCAAATTCGACAGTTACTAACAGAGTATATCTATATGAGGATGTTAGTGCCGAGATAAAGAATGCAACTATTACAGTATCCGGCTATTCAAGAATAGCAGACAACGCCGTCGTCAATTTCACCCAGTCATATTCAATGGTGGACGATCTTCATCTGTACGGATCTTCTGAAAATCAGGTTATAGACGGTTACGTCAATTTCACTGATCCAATAGATAACTGGGATTCTGGTAGTACATTAAACAGATATTTCCCGTTCAACGTTACTGATGGTGACGGAGATCCGATGGAAGGTATTAACATATCCATAAAGGATGCAGGCTCTCTGCTAAACTACGGCCTCACGAATTCAAATGGGATAGTAATAATTAATATGACAAACGACGACAGCGCTGATACAACCAAAGAATATGAGATTTTTGTTGACGATGTCTGGCAGAGAAACATTACAATGTTAGAAGGAACAGCTCCCTACGGTATAGAACTTACCGGCGATAATTCAGCACCGACAGTGACTTATGTCTCCCCGACACCAGCTGATGGATTGAGACAGATAAATAATTACATATATGTTAATGTGACAGTAACAGATACTGACAGCAATATACATTCATGCATACTTGACTGGAACGGTGCAAACGAATCGATGACAAAGTCAGCGACAGGAACATCAATATATTGTTATAAAAATAAAACAACAGTTGACGGGACTTTATATACTTATACCGTATATGCTAACGATACTGGAGGGAATATGGACTCTTCCGGTCAGAGAAGCAATCTAGAAAACGACGACCCAACCCAATCAAAACCAGTTCTTAACGCGACAGATGATCCTCTAAACAGGACGACAGCAAGCATAACCTGTTACAATCAGAGTACGACAGACGCAGACGGAGATTCTGTCACAAATGTCTACAACTGGTGGAAGAATGAAGAACCTATAATGGTTCTTAACATGCCGTTTGATTCCAATATCAGTTCGACAACAGCTGACGCAGTTTATGATTATTCCGGATATAATAATGATGGACAATTGGGTGAGGGAAACCCATCATATGTCCCGATTTGGAGCTCTTCCGGAAAGGTTGGTGGTGCTTATGAATTTGACGGCATCAACGATTACGTATTTGTCAGTGATTCAGAGAGCTTGGACACACAGGAAAACATAACAATATCCCTATGGTTTAAGCTGAGTGAGGATGTAAACACCACCAGTGGAAATTCAATGAATCTGGTTGCGAAAGGAAGGAGTAGAGGAAGTGAAACGTTGTTCACTTACTTCTTTATGTTAAGGGGTTCTGATGTCGGTTCTTTTAAAGGTCGGGCAAATTTCGTAATATCGGACAACACATACACACCATCTTTAATGACCATAAAGGATTTCTGGAATGCCGGCCAGTGGTATTATCTGGTAGCTACTTGGGACGGAACGAATAGAAATACCATGAAGATATACGTCGATGGTCAGGAAGTGAGTACAGAATTCACTAATTCCGAGGACGCCAATAACATTAAGAAATCCACAGACCACATCTATATAGGTTATAATCCAATCGACGGAAGAGACGAATTCAACGGCACAATAGACTATATTAGAATATATAATTATACCCTTTCAGCTGAACAAGTAAATCAAATCTATCTTGAAACAAAAGACGGTTATTCAAACAACGCAACAATAGTCTCACAGGAAACAACTTTAGAAGATCAATGGAAGTGTGAAGTAACCCCGAACGATGGATATGAGGATGGAACTGCGAGCAATTCTTCAACATTGGAAATAAGAGGAAGTGCAACTACTTGTTCAGGAAGCTGTATCTACATTCGCACATCATCCGGTTCTGATAGAGCTATTTTCGACAAGTCTGGCAATTTAGATGTTTTTGGAACGTTCTATGAATCGTCAATTGGAAGTCCGGACGGTAACGATTTCAGGATAGACAACACAACAGGTTCAACTGTTTTGTGGGTGGATGATTCTACCGGTAATATGCGAATCTACGGAAGTTTATCAGAGAATCAGGGTACTTACTGTATGCCACCCAGCGGTTCTTTTGTAATCAAGGACGATTCAGGGAACTGTGTATCATACTTATCAAAGACGGGAGATCTTTGGTTAAGAGGTAATCTAAATGACGATGCAATCATCTAGCAAATTCAAGAGAGTTCATAGGGAGGTGGATAAAATGAATTTGTGGAGCAACCGAAAGATTGAAAGAAGGAAAAAATCTACAAACAGTCAATTATTAAGGACAAAATCCGCCTCCAGAAGACAACATCTGTTAGCTACGGCTATATCGATTGTTTTTGTATTCATGATATTGACACAGATTATACAAGCAGCTGATCCAGGACACGATGCTGCATCAATTGGTGCCGGGACATTTGAGGCAGGCAACTTCTTATTCCAGAATAATATCACAGTTGCAACAGATGTATTGTTTGTTGATGGAACTCAGGGAAGAGTTGGCATAGGAACATCATCACCATCTTACAAATTAGAAATAGCAGACGATGTGGAGGATGCACTGAATGTATCTGGTGTTCTGTATGTGAATGGAAGCAGTGGAAGGGTTGGATTCGGGACGGCGAGCCCTCAACAAGAATTGGATATACGAGACGATTCTAGTCCGCAGATAGTTTTGGTTGATAATACTAATAATGCTGGGGTTTACATAAGTGCAGTTGATACCCGAGGTCTTATTGGTACTAATTCTAACCATAACCTGAGAATTATGACGAATGGTGGTTGGGTTTTAGAAATCGGAACTGATAAAAGCATAATACATAACGGGGGAACGACACTTATGAATGCGGATGGTTTCATTCCTGCAGCAAGCCTTGATACGGATTATGAAGAAGATTCTTCATTGGATTGCGGAACATCTAATGCATTAATTAAACGTTCAGGCTCAGATACATACGGATGTTCAAACATTATAGACGGTGGTTCATCAACTGCATTAACAATTGATTCCAACAATAACGTCGGCATCGGGACGACGGGACCCTCAAAACTACTTGATGTAAATGGCACTTCTGGTTCAATTACCTTTGACCCAGATGCATCAACACCAACAATAAATACCACAGGACCATCCAACCTAACAATCGCAAGCTCTGGGGGAGATGTAATTATAGTAATAGGATAAATGGTCAGGAAATATGAAAAATAAAATAATGAAATCGTCGGCGAAGATAGGTATATTTACATTATTAGTTGTTTCAATAATTGTAACTATATACATATCTATAACAGTTATAGCTGATCTTTCGTGTTCAATCCAGACAGGTTCCTGTTCTTCAGGAACAGCGATACTCCACATGGAAAATTCAACTGGTGGTTATAATAATGCACACGCAGAGCTTGCAAGTCAGTCCAATTATAACAATTATCTTTGTTGTGAAACGACAGGAAAAACACTTACAACAACTTGTGATACAATCTTTTTAGAGCTTTCAGCAACGAGTAATGCCCATGTACAGGATCCTGCGTCAGCAGCAACACCAGATTACACAGAAGATGCATGTATAGGTAATGCAACGGGTTCCTGTCAAACGGAAAGCGGTTCATGCTCGGCAGGCTATACATGTCTTTTGTCCATGGCCTCTTCAGAAGGAGATAACCAGACAAATGCGCATGTAGCAAATTGCTCCTATTATGATTTGCAGGTTTGTTGTCACATGAATTCCCCGCCAACCCAATCCAAACCAGTCCTCAACGCAACTTCAAACAACAACCTGACGACAGACAACATAACCTGCTATGCAAACAACATACAAGATACCGACGGTGATCCAACAACAGCAATCTACAACTGGTGGAAGAACGATGAACCAATAATGATTCTTAATATGCCGTTTGATACTAATGTGAGTTCAACAACGGAAGACGCCGTAAATGATTATTCAGGGTACGATAATCACGGAACAATCGGTGGTGGAACAGCCAGCTATTCACCAACATGGACTTCTTCTGGAAAGATAGGCGGTGCTTACAATTTCACCGCTCAAGACCAGAGAATCATAATCGAGAAAACATCAAATCTTGTGCTGGCGGATGATCCTTATAGTGTTGAAATGTGGGTCAGATTTGATTTCATGAACTGGAATGCCAGATTATTTACACAAGGCAAATCTCTCACAAGTTCCGCTGAATACTACATGAACGGCCCTGAAATTTGGATAAGAAAGGATGGTAATCCGACTTATAATAACGCGCTTCATTTCGGTGTTGTCTATGCCCCAACCTACAAAAAAGACACTGCATATATAATACAGGACTGGCAGTATGACCAGTGGTACCATTTCGTGTTCGTGTGGGATGGGGATGACCAGCATATTTACGTCAACGGGACTGAATATGCAACTTCATTATTGGGGGATACTGTAACAGACCCACATGAAATAGACTACAACTATTCCATAGGAGCAGATTATATAAGGAATGACAGGTCATTTAACGGAACCATGGATGAATTTAGAATATACAATTATTCTTTGAGTTCAGAGCAAGTCCACCAACGCTGGTTGGAAACGAAAGACGGCTATTCAAACAACCGGACAATAGTTTCCCAAGAAACAACAAAAGGAGACATCTGGAAATGCGAACTGACTCCAAATGATGGTTATGAAGACGGAACTTCCGATAATTCTTCAGCACTTACAATAGGAAATGCCCCCCCACCAAAAGTAATATTATCCTACCCGAAAAACGACGATGACACGTTTACCAACAGAACTCCGAAATTCAACTGGACCGCAGTTTCTGATGCAGATGGTGACAGCATAAATTATACACTCAACATATCGCTGGCCGAGGATTGGTCAGTTCCATTCGATTCGGTGGCGGATATTGAAAATAACTATTATATTTATACCCCGGAAATGAGTTTCCAGACCTATTACTGGAAAGTGAGGGCATATGACGGTGAAGAATATGGTGAATGGTCCGATATATGGAACTTTACATTGGTTACGTACGTCGATGTCAATCTTACTGTGGCGGAAGTGAATTTCGGAAACGTCATACCGACGCAGCAATATGACACGACCGGAGGTTCGCCGTCACCGTTCATAATAGAGAACATCGGAAACACAGAATCCAACGTGACGATTAATGCAACGGGTTTATGGGAATCTGATCTGGCTCCTCTTGATACGACTTACTATCAGTTCAAATTGGACACCTATTCAGGCTGGAATTCATTTGACTCCGGTCTTTCCCAGACATCATGGGAGCCATTTTCGCTGACCGCAAAAACCCTGATTGCATATTTCAACCATACAGACGGAAATGATAAGGCTGAAATAGATATCGGTATAACAGTTCCGCAGGATGAGCCTGCAACAACCAAAACGTCAAACGTGACAGTGTATGTCGGTCTCGCATAAGAAATTACTGGCCTCAGGGATAACGGCAATTTTGATATTAGTAATAATATCTTCAAATGTCTCAGCTCTGGGAATCGCTCCCGCTATTTCAGAGCACGCGTTTACACCAGGGATGGAAAAAACTATTACACTGAAGATTGTAAACAGTGAAAAATCCGACTCTTCGGTATTCATTTCAGTTGACGGAGAACTTGCCGACTATATTACTATAGATACGCCGGAATTTGAAATGACAAAAGACATGGAATTCAAGAAAATATCTTATACCTTCAAATTACCGAATGATATAGGAAAACCGGGACCTCATGAATCAAGAATATTGATTAACACGAAACCAAAAGGGACGGAATCAAAAGGAACACAGATTGCCGCAAAGGTAGTCGTTTATTCGAGGCTCAGGGTGTTCGTTCCATACCCCGGTGAGTATGCTGAAATAAAACTGATTGCCCCTAACTTCAATGTAGGTAAGACATCATACTTCGGAGTGGAAATTAATAATCTGGGAACCGAAGACTTCTTCGCGGATTCTTTCATAGAAGTTTTGTCCCCGTTGAACGCCGAGATAGCTTCATTGGTCGGAGACAGGGCTCCTGTGAAATCAAAAGAAACTGAGTTGGTGTCAATAGGATGGACGCCGGAGGCTGCGGGGAACATGCTCGCAGTGTCTGAAGTCGTTTACGGAGAAGAACAGAAATCAGCAAAGGACGAAAAGAAATTCGCTGTCGGGAATCCGGACATAGAAATAGTAAACATTTCAGCGGACAATTTCAGGCTCGGGGGCATCGCTAAATTTGAAATCATTATAAAAAGCGCATGGAACGAACCGATAGGAGATGTTTATGCGACCTTTATAATACAGGACGAGAACGGAGAATTATATTCCAGGCACACAAGTGAACACGTTTCGATATCCGAAATGGGTATGCAGAGAATACCTGCTTATCTGGAAACCGACAAGCTGAGCGAAAGGAGATACCAGATGAAAGTCATTCTGTATTATCTCGATAAGGAAGACGAAAAGATATTTGATATAGATGTCGGAAAAGACAGGATAATAATATCCCCGACGGGTCAGGTGATTTCAGCCAAATTGCCGGAAAAAACAGAAATCGAGCAGGTATATGATTTGCTGTTTATCATAATAATTATCATAGTGGTCTCCAATGTGATAATATTCACTAAACTGAAAAGGGGGAGGAAAAGTTCATATATTCAATGAAATATTCTGATTCTTTTTTAAATATAATCTTCAAGTTTTGAGTATGGCAGAAAAAGAACTTGTGGGAAAGATAACGCACTACTTCGACAAGATAGGTGTTGGTGTGATAGAACTTTCTGCCGATATCAAGCAGGGAGATCAGATTTCAGTGGAGGGTGCAACCACCAATTTCACCCAGCCAGTTGACTCAATGCAGGTTGAGCATCAGAACATAAACGAAGCGAAATCAGGACAGTCAATCGGAATGAAAATGTCGGAGAAAGTGCGACCTGGAGATCAGGTATTCAAAGTGACAGAATAAATACCTGTCTCTTTCCATTTCTTTTTATATTAATCAGTATATGAAGGAGGGCGAGACATGGAAGGCATAATAAAGGAAATCGATAAGGAAAAGAGAACGGCTGTAATCGCAGGAGAAGATGAAAACGATTACGAAATAGAATTGAAAGATGATTTCGAAGTAGGTGACATATTATCCTTTGAGAAAAAAGGGGAGTCCATTGACAGTTCGACCGTCAAAAGGACGGGCCATATAAATCTCGAAGAGTCCGATGAGACAGGACACCACGACTGTGCTTCATGCGGAAAATGTTTCGGTTTCTAAAACATTTCCTTTTTTAACGGCTTTTATCTGAATGTTTATACCTAAACTTAAAAGCGATTATTCTAATTATTTACCTATGAAATTATCATCTTTTCTCGAGCAAGCGAAAACCGACAACAGATTGCCCCAGATAACCGTTTATAACAGGATTGACGGGCCCGGCTCGAGCCTTGATTTACGTCTTTTCCAGCAGTCCATGTGGTCACTTGATAAAATACCCAAATTCATAGATACGAAAGATCCCAGCCTTGCCTGGTCTTCCGAGCTCCCCCGCACCGTGGGAATGACGATCAATGTAGGCACGGATATAAGGGCGGAACCAATTGATGACGGGAAGGTGGGAGTCGAATCGATTGATTTCGGCTTCAGTTATATTTACGGGAAAGGAAAGGTTCCTCCGGTAAAGGAGAACTGGCTTCTGCGCGCGATGGAGGCTTTCGGCCTGAGCGGCGTGAAATTCGTGATAGAAAACCAGCATCCGGAACTGAAATCGGCGGGCCTCGGCGGGAGTGCCGCGGTCACGACGGGCGTGGCCCTTCTTGCCAACGCCCTCTCGGGGAACAAATTCTCAAAGATCCAGATAATTTCAATGGCCTCCATGCTGGAGCAGGATCTGGGCGTCAGCATCACGGGAACGCAGGAGCAGAGCTGCGCCATCTACGGAGGTGTCCGGGATTACGTGTGGTTCCCTTGGGGTTTCCCTGGCGGGAACAGCGGATACGGCTCGTCCGTAATGCAGGAGATAGTGAAGGAAGAAGATTACGATGAAATAAGAAAACGGCTGGACGTGTATTTCGTGATATCCCGCTTCAGCAAGGACGTGAACGCCAAGTGGTATGAAGAGATGCAGAACGAAAGCGGCTTCGCCCTTCACAAAAAGAAATGCGCGCTCGCTTACCAGTTCAGGGAGGGGCTGCGCCTGAAGAAATGGGAGGAAATGGCAAAGGCCATAGAGGAGTACAGGAAAATAAGGACACGCCTCTGCCTGGAATACATGTCCGAGGGGGCGAAGGAGATAAATGAAGTCGCGAACCAGCTCGATGCCGTCATCTTCCCTCTGGGAGGAGGCGGGGGCTCCATAATGGTGTTTTCCCCCAACCCGGATAACATCCTTGACATAAGGAATGAACTTTCAAAGTACAAGCTGATCAAGTATGAAATCCTTCCCTACGGGCACAAATTCGTGAACGTAAAAGGTGATTAGGATAAAGCAAAGCGCCGTGATATTCGATCTGGACGGGGTCATAGTCGATTCGGAACCCTTCCACTGCGATGCATGGATAAACACGTTCAGGGAAAAGGAAGTTGAAATAGACAACGATTATTATTTCAGAAAACTGTGCGGCAACCATCATTCCATAACGGTCAATACTATTAACACGGAATTCAAAAAGGACATACATCCCGAATGGGCCGCCTTCAGGAAATCCTTTCATGCAAGCGAACTGGCAAGGGGCAGGATAGAACCGCTGCCTTTCGTCGTTGCCCTTATCAAAGAACTGCATGACAAGGGAGTCAGGCTCGCAGTGGCATCTTCATCTTCGCACCGCTTCGTAAAATCCGTCCTGACCACTATAGGTCTTGAAGGCTATTTTTCCGTAATACACTCGGCGGAATCCGTTAAAAACGGAAAGCCCGCACCGGACATTTATCTGAAGACGGCAAAAATACTTAACGTGAGGCCGCAGAACGTGATAGCTATAGAAGACACGAGAACGGGGATACAGTCCGCGAAGAAAGCGGGAATGAAGTGCATAGGTTTCCTGAACGGAAGGAACACGATGGACGCCCTCCAGTATAGCGACTTCGTTATAAATTCCTTTGAAACCCTGAATTACGACATGATAAGAAAAATACTGAAGAACAATAAATGAGGCGCTATTTTTTCAGCAACAAATACTCGAACTGGTTCAGTAATTTTCCTACGGGTTCCGCGGAGTTTCTTACGAACTGCCCGTATTTTTCTATATTGAATATGTTGAGCAGTCCCGTCTCAACTATTTTCGACGTGAACTCGTCGGGCGTAAAGATACCTGCCATGAGTTCGTGTATCTTTTTATCGCTCTTCTCTATGTTGTAAAGTTCTTTTATATCCGGCCTCAGGAGACCCGATACAAATAATTTCTCTTCATCGGCTCCCAGAATTTCATTTATGCTCCCACGCTTTGTTAAGAATCCGTTTTGCATTGCAGCTTTTTCCAGATGCCCGAAATCTATCGTGTATTCCTCGTGACCGACGACGGAAACCTTCTTGGGCCGGCCATCCCCACAGCTCTGCTCTGAAATGAAGGCCACACCGCCCTTCTGTAGGATGTCCTTCAGGTTTTCGACGAGCTTTACCGCGCCGTAATTAAAGTTGAAATTGTACTCCGGCACATCCAGGTTATATTTGCTTATCATTTCTCTGGCATCCAGGACCGTTTCATTATCTTCCTCACTCATGCTGAAATCCACCAGCGTGGGAAGGTCCGAAAGGACTTCATTGGCTATGACAAGGTCGAATTTCTCTTCAGCTAAGGGCATGTCAAGGCAATCGGCAAGAACCGTTTCGAAACCCATGTCACTGATATTCTTAAGCATCTTTTCCGAGATATCGAGCGCCTTGTATTTATATCTCCTTCCCGTCTTGTCCATGAAATATTTCATTCCCGCGGCTATGCTCCCGATGCCCGGCCCTATCTCGAGTATGGAAACGTCTTCGGGTAACATAAGGTGTTTTTCAAAAAACAGAGCCAGCAGCGTCGGATAATCCAGGCCGTTTCTCGTGAAGCTGTTCATGTTCCTGAAAAGGTGGGAAAGCGTGACTTCATCGAGCATGCCGTCACCGGGGCTCTTGTAGTTCACGTAGAAATCTCTTGTTGAATGTATATGCAAGGGGCTCACCTATTTATTTCTGCAATATAAACAATAAAAACATGGTAAGAAGCGTCGTATCAAGGATAAACAAATCAAACAGATACAAGGCGGAGACCGAGAGTGTCAGCGAGGATTCAAAGATAACGCTGGCCCTGGATTTCCGGAAGGATTTTTTTGACTCCGACATAGATACCAAATCGGAGATTCTTGATAAGCATTTAAGCAGGCTTTCCAAAAGGGTGGGCTTTAATCTTAATCTGAAGCAGGAGACGGAAAACCCGGATTTCCAAGGAACGGGCCACATGCTGGGCACGGCGCTTGGGGAGATAATAGAAAAAAGGCACGGGAAGGACACTTTCCTCAGAGGAAAAAGCATATATTCCGACGGCCGGTGCAGCAGCATGTTTTCAATGACCACTGACCAGCACGCGCCCGTGGGTTCGATGGACATACGGATGCTCGGGCAGAAAGAGCATTCAATGGAAAAGGAACTTGAGGATTTCCTCGTCGGGCTTTGCGACGGCATGAGGTTCCACATGAACATAGTGCTTGAGAAGGTGGACGACAAGAAACACGAATGGGACAGCATATTCGAATCGATGTCCGGTTCATTAAAGAAAGTACTGAACCAATAGGCAAATAATAAAAGAATTACATCTTATTTCTAGTAATGGATAGATCACCCCTAATTAGTGGTTCAGACAGGCTTTTTTTTAGCGGCAAATATCATGTAGAGATGCATATTCCTAGCTATTCGACTCTGACAAGGAATGATGCTGAACTTATAGGAAATCTTGCCTCATGGAACAAGAATCCAAATGAAATGGGTTCCGATTCTTTTGATGGTGGTCGT
>CAZKOV010000025.1:0-12667 GCA_964554465.1 uncultured archaeon | reverse complement strand
TCATCAAGGGCTATCACAAGCGTTTTCTTTTGCCTTACCGCCTTACCGAATATCTCGTCCTGAACCTTTGTCAAAGGAACACCGGTTTCCGGAGGCAGTATTCCCACTACCTGCCTGTGGATTTCAGCAAGGATCTTGAAAGGCGTTGAAAGTATCTGACAATTTACATGGACGGGAATTATACCTGATGTGGTTTCCTTTATCTCGTTGAACAAATGATGGATGCAGGTTGTTTTACCGGTACCCGTGGGTCCTATCAAAAATGTGTGGGAAGGCCTTCCTCCCCTGAGGGCAGGCTTGAGTGCGAAAGTCAGTTCCTTCAACTGGGAATCCCTGAACCTGAACTGTTCGGGTACATAGTCCGGATTGAAAACCTCATCATTTGAAAACAAAGTTTCGTTGTCCAGAAGGATATCTCTTGTTTTCATATTTTATAGTAGGAGCCAAGTAATTAAAGAAATACACTTTTCACTTTCCACATACTTGGCAATTCCTTATAAGGGTCCCAAAAGAACTAATTCTTGTGTATGTCAGGCCCAGAGGCATACACTCCCCCTCCTATCTTTGAGGTGATGCTGATGATGAACGGAGAATTCAGAGAACCTATAAAAATAATTGCGGAACAGTGTGGTGAATTATGGGAAGAATAGTAGACGTTTTGATCGAAAGGATGTTTCCCAGAATTACTGAAGAACAGACCTCGTATACCCAGACAAGACTTTTCGATTTTGTGGCAGGGTAAAGAGTCGGAAAGACCCAATCACTATTTCTTATTTTTGAACATTCATATTCTTGTAAATACCATATTGAAGATGTGTTGATATGAAGCACGTAATAAAGGTCAGAAAACTGCACAAGGTCTTCAATGGCAGAACAAAGGCAGTTGACGGTATAGACCTTGGAGTTGAAGAGGGCGAGATATTCGGATTGCTGGGCCCCAACGGCGCGGGAAAAACCACGACAATAAGGATACTTGCCACCATGACAAAATCCACTTCCGGCCAGGCAAAGGTCTGTGATATTGACGTTTCAAAAGATCCGGATGCCGTGCGCAGGTGCATAGGCATAGTATTTCAGGACCCCGCTCTTGACGACCAGCTGACGGGAAAAGAGAATCTGGACTTCCATGCAAGGATGTACGGCATGCCCAGAAAGGAGCGTGAAGAAAGGATAAAAGAAGTCCTGAAGCTTGTGGAATTATCCCAGAGGGCTGACGAGCTTTCCGAAAAATATTCGGGGGGCATGAAGCGCAGGCTTGAGATAGCACGTGGCCTCATGCACCGTCCTAAAGTGCTCTTCCTTGACGAGCCGACACTTGGTCTCGATGCGCAGACCAGAAGAGTTATATGGAGCCATATAAGGAAGCTGAACAGGGAATACGGGATAACAATTATTCTGACGACTCATTACATGGAAGAGGCCGATTCCCTGTGCGACCGCGTCGCTATTATAGACCACGGAAAGATTCTTGCGATCGACACACCGGGTAAACTTAAAGAGTCAATGGGAGGAGACGTGATAACGCTGAAAGTCAAGAACAGCGAGAAGATGGCTTCGCTGGCCAAAAAGATAAAAGGCGCGAAGAAAGTGAAACTTCATGACGGATGCGTTTCGGTTGCCATAGCAAATGCGGGAAGCAGAATACCGGAACTTCTTAAGAAGGCGGAAAATGCAGGGATAGAAGTGGAATCAATCGATTTGCACAAGCCGACTCTGGAAGATGTTTTCATCCACTATACAGGAAAGGGGATAAGGGAGCAGGAGGCAAGCGCTTCCGACCGTTTCAGGGAGCATATGCGCGCCCGCGGCAGAAGGTGAATATGATGGGCATGAATTTCAACGCGATTTATGTTATCTGGCTCAGGGAGATGAAGAAGTATGTCAGGAACAAAAGCAGACTTATCGGCAACCTTGCAATGCCTTTCTTCTTCCTTGCATTCATCGGGACGGGATTCAATTCGCTCGGGATATCCGGACTGCCGCCGGGAATATCATACCTGGACTTCCTTGCCCCCGGCATAGTAGCAATGGCATTGCTTTTTTCTTCCATGTTTGCAGGCGTTTCAATATTATGGGACAGACAGTTCGGTTTTCTCAAGGAGATAATGGTGGCTCCGGTGGAAAGAACTTCCATAGTCATAGGCAGGATATTCGCAGGGATGACAAGCGGTGTTATACAGGCATTCTTCATACTGGCAATAAGCGTGCTTATGGGTGTCCGCCTTGCAGACCCTATCAACATCCTCGCCTCAATTGTTTTCATAATGTTAATAGCGATGTCCTTTGTAGGTCTGGGAATATCAATTGCTTCCAAGATAGAGGACATGCACGGATTCCAGCTGATAATGAACTTCCTTGTCATGCCGACCTTCCTGCTTTCCGGGGCCCTGTTCCCGCTTGACAAGCTTCCCGCATGGCTGACAGGAATTTCATACTTCGATCCGCTGACTTACGGCGTTGACGGCCTGCGCGGCCTCATAATAGGGACATCCCACCTGCCAGTGTTGCTGGATTTCGCCATACTCAGCGGTTTCTGCATTGCAATGATATTCCTTGCAAGACATCTTTTCAACAAGACAGAAGTTTAGAAATACCGACGATTATTTGAAAAAAAAGAATAAGCCCCGAGTGGGATATTCGGCAATTGCTGAATGCGTTTCGCATCAGCGATCACGTTCGAACCCACGACCTGCTGATATCTTACGGTCACAGAGAATATTCTCTCACCATATCAGATACAAGTCAGCCGCTCTGGCTGTCCAAGACCTTCAATGTACCCATTGAAGTGACAGCTTTATGCTGCTTTTTCCGGTCTTTCCAGACTGAGCTATCGAGGCATATTGGAAATCATTATACTGAAGGTGCATATCTGTATCGATGACTATTAATTAATTTAGGAAGATTTATTAATGTTTGTGGAAACATGTAAGCGTTTATTTCTTTCGTTCAAAACTTTTTAATGGAGGAGCATGTTGGCAGCACGCTCATCCGGAGAAAGGACAGCTTTTTACTGGTGAAATCAAACAAAGGCGTTGCTAGAGGGTTATGGGATATCCCCGGCGGATGTTGTGAAGGGGACGAGACATATACAGAAGCCGCAAAAAGGGAGACTTTGGAGAAAACGGGCTTTATGGTTCTCACGGACCGTTTGATCGCAACCTTCCATTTCAGGGAATATTCAGGTAAGAAAGTAATCAGGAAAGTCTTTGAAGGGATGATTGTGGGCGGAGAAAAACCCGATCCCGTAAAAAAATATATCAAGGACCTGAAATGGTTCCGCTGTGAAGATATGACTCCGAAAGAACTGTTCACATTTACTGCCTGGCGGTCTGTACTTGATGCCGTTTCTCTGAAACTCAATCAGGTCTACTATCCCAAAGAAATTGCGTGACATCCCACAGGAGATGGAAACGGAAACATGACAGCTCTGAAACCAATTTAAAGGGGTTACCCCAATATATACGCAACAGGGGAAGTGGTTGATAATGCCATGTGGCAAGAAAAGAAAAAAGAGCAAGATAAAAACCCATAAGCTCAAGAAGAGAAGGAAAAAGATGCGTCATAAGAGTAAATAAATTTCAACATATTATGTATGCTTTAGGTTTTTTTCTGGAATTGGATTTTCTCGCCTCTATGTTATTTTTTACCAGCCTATGAAGGCCATCCTCACCGTATTTCTGGTGTATGATCCCAAAAACCTGGTCCATGCTGCTGTCGTTTTTCAGGCCCCATACAGAGCGGAACAGTCTGAAACCCCTTCGGGTGAATTTTCTGACCTCGACGAGTTCGTAGTCTTTGAGAATAGTAAGATGATATAGAGCTGTCCTGTGGCTGACTCCAAGAATGCTTGAAATGTCTTCCGCCTTCATTTCATTGTCCTTTGATTTTTTCAGAAGATAGAGAATTGAAAGACGGTTTATGTTCTCACATGCGGTGTTGGCTCTTAACTTGAGTTCGATATCTGCAATGTTCTTGGGTTCGAAGTCAAAGACCATCTCATCACAACCATTAATTGATAGTAAATTTTAAATAGTTAATCTTTTTTTCTATTAGAAAGTGACATTTATTTGTGGAAAAAGAAAACACGAACAAGAATCCACATTTATAGCTCTCTTTTTAAATAACCGTTATGGTTTGGGAGCTATTTTCTTCAGAATTACAGGAGATAATCAAAAAACGGGGATTTGACAGCCCCAGCCCCGTGCAGGAGAAGGGAATACCGGCCATAATTTCCGGGAATAATACATTGATTATAGCACCCACGGGCTTCGGTAAGACAGAGTCTGCAGTCCTTCCCATATTTGATGAATGGATAAAGTCAGGGAAGCATAAATGCAGGCCGGTTTCCATCCTGTATCTGACACCGCTGAAAAGCCTGAACCGGGACATGCTTGACAGGATTCTCTGGTGGGCACATGAAATAGGATTCGATGTTTCCGTCCGGCATGGGGACACGAGCCAATATGAAAGGGGGATACAGGCACAGAACCCTCCCGATATGCTGATATCGACGCCTGAGACGCTACAGGCGATACTGACAGGAAAGAACATGAGGGAGAACATATCTAATGTCCGCTGGGTAGTAGTTGATGAAATCCACGAACTCGTGGAAAGCAAGAGGGGTGTCCAATTGTCCCTCGCTCTGGAACGCCTCAAATGGCTTGTGAAGGAGCAGACGGGACGGGACATCCAGCTAGTTGGACTTTCCGCTACGATAGGGACACCTGAAAAAGTAGCAAAATTTCTTACAGCAGGGAAACCGTGCAATATAGTCGATGTCGCGGGAAAAAGGAAGATTGACATCAGGGTTACATGTCCTCTTCCGACAAAGGAAGACGTCAACTTCTCGGATACCATGTTCATACAGCCTGATACGGCAGCTAGGTTACGCCTTATAAAATCACTGATAAAGAAGAGCAAATCGACTCTCGTTTTCACGAATACCAGAGAATTTGCGGAGGTCCTTTCATCGAGGATGAAGGCCTTCGCCAAGGATGTAAATGTCGATACTCACCATTCCTCCCTTTCAAAAGAAAACAGGATAGAAACGGAAAAGAAGTTCAAAAAAGAAGATATCCAGGCTCTCATTTGTACGAGTTCCCTTGAACTGGGAATAGATATCGGTTCAATTAATCTGGTTATACAATATCTCTCATCCAGGCAGGTCTCGAAACTCCTCCAGAGAGTGGGGAGGAGCGGCCATACGATGACCGAGACTTCGAAAGGGGTTCTGATAGCCGCTGATAGTGACGACTGCTTCGAATCAGCAGCAATTGCAAAGTTCGCACTCGAAGGGAAGATAGAACCAAGCAAGATATACGGCATGAGTCTCGATGTCCTCGGACAGCAGATTGTCGGAATGGCGTTAGAAGAATATGACATACCGCTGAAGAAGGCTTTCGGTATCCTGAGAGGCGCTTATGGATACAGGAGCCTGACATACGAAGAATTCGAGAAAGTCGCAAGGTTTGCGCAAAAGGTCGGGAATGTCTGGGCAAACGACAAGTTCTCCAAAGAAATAACGCTGAGACGCAAAAAACGCTCCTTTGATTATTATTATACCAACCTTTCCACGATTCCCGACATAAAGAATTATAAGATAATCGACATCACAACGGGAAAACCGGTCGGGACGCTGGATGCGGAATTTATAGCACTCCACGGCTCCCCCGGAACGACTTTTATCGTATCCGGTCAGACATGGAGAATACTCGAACAGACCAAGAACAGGATAACAGTCGAACCCACATCAGGTATTGAGGCACCGATACCTGCATGGGAAGGCGAACTGATACCCATCCCTTTCGATGTTGCTGAAGAAGTCGGGAAGATGAGGAAGGAAATAAAGAAGAGGCTTGAAGAAAAGAAAGACGTTATCCCGTGGATAATGAGGAACTATCCCGTGGAAAAAGAAGTCGCGGAAAAGATGAAGAACTCGATAGCAAAGCAGATGAAATACGGTATCGTTCCTGATGACAGGACAATTCTTGTTGAAACGTTCGAGGACAATATGGTCTTCCACACATGCTTCGGTTCTCTTGTTAACGAGACATTAGGCAGATGCATAACGACATTTCTTGCCTCGAGGATAGGTTCAGTCGGACTCCAGACGGATCCTTACAGGATAATGCTGAAGGTCCCCAACAGACAGTGGGGTATCGTGATGGAAGCATTCGGAGAATTAAAACCGGAATCGGTTGCAGGACTTCTGCGCGTATCTCTTCCCACGACGGAACTGTTTCACTGGAGATTCATCCATGTCGCAAAAAGGTTCGGGATAATCAGCAGGGATGCGGATTATGGCAAAGGCTATATCAAGAAAGTCGTTGAAGTGTATCGCGGAACACCTGCTTATGAAGAGACATTCAATGAGATTTTCAATGAAAAACTGGATGTTGACAAGACTGAAGAGATTCTTAAACAGATATCGGAAGGCGGATTCAAGATAACGGAAAAACAGGGGCTCTCGCCTCTGGGAGAGTATGGTTTAATCAGAAAATACGAGATAGTCGCACCGGACAGGCCGGAGTCCGAGATTCTCGAGGCGTTCAGGAACCGGCTGATGAGATCTTCCGCACGTTTGATATGCTGCAATTGCGGGAGACTGGACATAACCTACCGCCTGAAGAATGTTCCTGATAATATCCAGTGCCCGATATGCGAGGCGAGGCTGATTGGCGTAATCCATCCGAATTCAACAGCACGTGCTAAAATTATCAAGAAATACACCGCAAAAAAGAACCTCACGAGCGGTGAAATGCAGGCGATGAACGAGATTCTCGACGGTGCAAGCATAGTACTGGCGCACGGAAAGGACGCGATAATCGCATTGTCTGGGAGGGGTGTAGGCCCTAAAACCGTCGTAAGGATTCTGGACAAGGTAAGAAAAGGGAACGATCTCTACAAGGAAATCCTTGAAGCAGAAAAAACCTATGTCAGGACGAAAAGGTTCTGGAAATGAATTAATTTGGGGATTTTTTATTGATATTATCTTCTAGCATATATCGAATATATTTAGAATCTTACCTCATCCGCAAGTGCATGTTTTTTGGACAGTCTGCTCTCTATCACGGTCTGTCTGAGTGGTTTTCCGTATTTCGCGGATTTTCTGGCAACATCATCTTCCGTGAATGGGGACGCCTTTCTCTTTATAATGGTTGTCACTGTAAGCAGGTCATTGCTTATGAATGTTCTGTCTCTTACAATTCCCCCTTTCTTAAAGTCTTGGTATCGTCTGGTAATATATTCAGTATATCCTTCCGTAGGAGGCCAGCCGCATCTCCAGTAATTGCACAGATTTCTCTTTTTCATGTCCGGGTGAATTTCATATCCTTTAATATTCCTGATTGGAATTGCAGCAGAGGCTTCTGTCCCTTGCTTATGAACAGAGAAGTTATGGAGCCATCCTCTGGCATTGGGGTCGGCGGAATAGAAAGAGAATGGCTGCAACAATTCGAACGCTTCGGAATCGATTTTTCCAAAGACGATAGAAAGATGCCTGTTCACTTCTTGAATTCTGATATTTTCGCTATAATCGCCGCTTCGCAGCACATCAGTAACAGTCCCTACTTCAGATTGCCTGAACTTCCTGCCTGCAAAATCACCCAGAAGAGAACTTACAATGATTCTGGATCCCGTGAGCTGGAACGGTTCAATATCATAGTGGGGGACCCTGAGTGAAAACACAATGCAATTGTAATTCCTCCCAAGATTAGTATTCTCCTGCCCAAGAATGCATAAAGGTTCTTTTACAAAAACATAATTTGACATGCTGATATTTGGGAACAAGTTTTTTATTTTGGTCGACATATAAGGGAGCAACGGCTCCAGAGACTTACATTAGGACTAAAAGGTTCTGGAAATGATAAGAATTAACAGCCCTTGGGGATGGGAAAGCATTTATAAAGAACAATGTCTTATCTACTAAATATCAGAAAACTTTGATATACTATCAAATGAGCAACAAGAAAGACCTTAAGGGTTTTCTGATAAAAAAATCAATGAGGTATTAAATGAAAGGAAAAGTAAAATTTTTTAACCAGACAAAAGGATTCGGATTCATAACCGGTGACGATGGAAAAGACTACTTTGTGCACAAGACAGGAATTAATGAAGGCGTCGTTCTGCGTGAGGAAGGCACTCCCGTTACATTCGAAATAGAAGAGGGAGACAAGGGTCCTAAAGCTGTGAATGTATCATTAGAGAGTTCGGAAGAGGAAGAAAGCTCAGAAGAGGAATAAACACAAGCACAAAATTCTTTTCTATTAATCATTTTTTCTGAATTCCATCTTTTTGGATTTATTAATTTAATTTCAATATCTTAGAAATCAAACTCATCCATCGCCTCGGAAACTATCACTTTAATATTACCAAATCAAATTAAAAACCATGAAAGTGAATTTCGTGAGGCTAATTGTTTCGATAATCATATGCCAGCTCGCAGGGATTATAGGCTCGTTCTTTACGGCGCCAAACATCCCCACATGGTATGCGGCTGTTAACAAGCCTTGGTTCAATCCACCAAACTGGGTTTTTGCACCCGTCTGGACTACTCTTTTTGTTCTAATGGGAATATCGCTTTATCTCATCTGGGAGAAGGGAATAGAAAAGAAGGACGTTAGAATGGCCGTTGCCGTATTTGGAATCCAGCTTCTGTTCAATATAATCTGGTCTGTCTTGTTCTTCGGTTTTCAGAATCCTATGCTAGCATTCGTTGAGATAATAATACTTTGGCTTTCGATACTCGCAACGATTGTACTGTTCTATAAGTTGTCAAAGCCGGCGGCGTTAATGCTTGTTCCATATATAGCATGGGTGACTTTCGCCGCTGTCCTGAATTATTATATCTGGATTTTGAATCTGTGAAAACTAAAATTCAAACTCATCCATCGCTTCAGGAACTATCACTTTTATCTCTGATCCTTTGGCGAGTTCTAGGATTTTGTCCATCTCGTTCTTTCTTGTGTTGCGGTTTATATGTACGAGGGCAAAACATTTCACATTATTTCTTTCTGCCATCTCAATGACATCTGGTATGTATAGATGGGGTTTTCCCTTTTCGAAGAAATAACCTTCATGAACAAGGAGATTGCAATCTTTGTACAGCTTTTCTGATTCTTTTGTCCAGCGGCCGTCTCCGCCATAACAAAAATCATGATCATTTTTTGTGACCTTTATCGCCAGGTTATTTCTCAGATGTTCCGTTTTTGCAAATTCAAGTTTCAGTTCATTGAGTTCCAACTTGTCGGTTTCTTCAATCCCGATAAATTTGATAGGATAAACATCCTTTCTTGTGAATAACGGAAGATATGCCAGCATCATTGTTTCCTTTATTCTTTCTTCCAGCCCTTTCTGGCATATTATTGCCAATTCTTTTTTCCTTTTGTCTTCCCACATTCTGACAAGCAGGGAAGGCAACCCGAAATAATGATCTGCGTGCTGGTGTGAAATATATACTGCGTCAATGAATTCTGGGTCTGGATTATATTTCCATAATTGTGTAACAGAACTGAAACCACAATCAATCAATAGTTTTGTTTTTGATTCAACCAGAACAGAAGTATTTGGTTGATTTTCATCAAAAGCTTCGCCGACTCCTAGAAAAACGACTTTCATAAAGAAAATATGCAGCCAGTATTTTTATATCACGTTACTGAATTCTATTATTGTATGACCTCTCCAACCGACAAACAGTACAGGCAAACTCTGGATTATATCTACAACCTTCATAGTTCCAAGAGCATACTTGGCCTAGAAAGGATACAAAAGACACTTGAAAAACTTGGCAATCCTGAGAGAGACTTTAAATCAATCCATGTGGCCGGAACCAATGGTAAAGGCTCCGTAGTTGCGATGCTTTCATCAGTCCTGAATGAGTCGGGGTTAAGAGTCGGAATGTACACTAGTCCTCATCTTGTCGATTTCAGGGAAAGGATTCAGATTAACGGAAAAAAGATAACAAAGAAACAGGTCGTTGACCTCACTGAAGAGATAAAGAAGATTGATTCTGAAATGACCTTTTTTGAATTCGCCACCGCGATGGCCTTCCTTTATTTCAAAAAAAAGAAGGTCGATTATGCGGTCGTTGAAGTCGGTCTGGGAGGACGACTCGACGCGACCAACGTTTTGGTTCCCGTTCTCTCCGTTATTACGAACGTTTCCAACGACCATGAGGAAATACTTGGAAAACATGTCGACCAGATTGCCTTTGAAAAGGCAAGCATAATCAAGGAAGGAGTTCCTGTCGTGACCGATGTTACGGGAAGCGTTAAGCTCGTAATATGGGATTATGCAAAAAGCATGAATGCCCCGCGGATGGAAGTCGAGAACAAGGCTTTAAGACTGGACATTGATGATGAGAAACAGAAGATAGAGATTGCAGGAAAAAAATACAACCTCCCGCTTCTGGGAAATTTCCAGCTGGATAATGTTTCCGTTGCCATCCAGACGTTAGAGATTCTGAAAGAAAACGAGAAAAAAATAACACAAAAGAGCATTAAGACCGGCCTAGAAAAAGTTGAATGGCCCGGAAGGATGCAGATAGTTTCCAAGAACCCGTTGATGATCATTGACGGAGCTCATAATCTTGCAGGAGTCAGATCACTGATTCAGTCCATAACAGGAATGTATGAGGGAAAGATAGTTCCTGTGATAGGAATAAAGAAAACAAAAGATTACAAGGAAATGCTCAAAGAATTTGAAAAAATATCAGATTTCATGATTTTTTCCAAGTCCAATGTAAGTCCTGTAGATCCCAAAGAACTTCTTGAATGCGTCCACGGAAACGGAATAGCTGTTGATGACATCAACAAAGCGATAGGCTTTGCAAAATACCTTTGCAGGGACGAGGGTATGATACTTGTCACAGGTTCTCTCTATTTCGTCGGGAATGTAATGGAAGAACTGAAAATAAAAACCTGAATCCAATATTAAATATGGGAGATAAAAAACTTCCAAGCGGGTTGGGACCGGATAGCTATATAAGATGCTTCAATGACGAGACAATAATTCCCGGAACTTTCATATATGTCGGAAAACCTCCTCAAAAGGTATATACTTCAAGAATAACTTCCGATTTTTTGTGTGATCCAAAAAGAACTGAAGACAAGGATGTCCCGATAAGAGAAGCTATACCTGAAAAAACCTATTGGGAAGCAGGAAAAAAGTTTATAGATTTAGGATAAAATCAGTTAATAATCTTACACCTTTACCCGTTGCCCCATGGCCGTAATACCATCTTTCTTCGTTCTCCACGAATACCGTTCCCCCGATATCGAGATGAGCCCACCTTGTTTTCCCGGCGAATTTGCTCAGGAATTCTCCTGCAGTTATTACCCCCGCCACTCTCTGCTCGCCAAGAGTGTTTATGTCAGCGTCCTTTGATTTCAGGTATTCGGATAGTTCGGGATAAAGGGGCATCTCCCATGCCCTGTCATCAGTCCTTTGGGAAGATTTGAATAATTGGTTTCCAAGTTTTTCATCCCTTGACATAAGGGCCATGTAATCATAACCCAGTGCTATTATGCATGCTCCCGTTAATGATGCGATATCAATCATTACTTCCGGTTTGTAATTTTTTGCAACATACGCTAGACTATCTGCGAGGATGAGACGGCCTTCCGCGTCCGTGTGTTCAACCTCGACCGTTTTTCCTTCATAACTCTTGATTATCTTTCCCGTCTTGTAAGCTTTCGAACCTATCATGTTTTCAACGAGCGGTAATGCGAAAAGCAGGTTCTTTTGCGGTCTGAATTCAATGACATTCCTCATGACCCCCACGAGAGCTGCAACGCCCCCCTTGTCATCTCTGAGATATTTCATGAATTGGGACGGCTTCAGGCCAAGCCCGCCTGAATCATAAGTAACACCTTTTCCTACAAATGCTGTATACTTTCCTTTGCCGCCATTATATTTTACAATTATAAGTTTCGGAGGATAAGGGCTTGCACTGTTGACCGCGAGAAGCAGGTTCATTCCAAGTTTTTTCAGCTCCTTTTCATTCAGAACCTTTATGCTGAATTTATTGTTCCTGCCGATGAGCTTCCTGATTTCCTTTTCAATCTGGACGGAGTTCATGAAATCCGCATCATCGTTTGTAAGGTCTCTTGCATAATTGACGCTTTCGGATACGAAGATTGTTTTCTCAATATCTTTTTTGTTTTTTGTTACAATGAAAACCTTTGCGGGCCTGGGAGCTTTTTTTGTTATGTATTTTTCCCATCTGTACCCGCCGATAACGACTCCTTCGGCTACCTCTGAGTCCCTCCCTTTCATAGGAATTAACTGGACGGTTTTGTACGCGGATAAGACCTGGGAATTGACAAGTTTTCTTGTTATTATTCTCATCTGGGTCGGAGTGAGTTCCTTTTTCTTGCCGCAACCGGCAAGGACGACTATCTTTTTATGGTTGGTGACAGGAACAATTTCGAACTTCTTTCCGGAGAAGAGACCGCTCTTGATGAATTTCTGTATCCCGATCTTCATCTCTTTGTCAAAAAATTCGACATTCTTGGTGTCTTCTTCACACAAGAATAAAACGATTGGAAACTTCCAGTCAGTCCTCGAAACAACGCTCACCTGCATATGAATCACTCAATAAACCATTATTCTATAATTATGGTTATACTCCAATATTAAATTAAGGGCTTAATTGCCTCTTTTCCACGTC
>CAZKOV010000024.1:0-12865 GCA_964554465.1 uncultured archaeon | reverse complement strand
CTATTGTAGCCGGTTCAATTTCTCCCAGAAAACCAAAGAAATTGCCAAGCTGTGTATTGGTGTTTCCTGTTAAGACTCCCATTATGCCCAAAGCTATAAGGAATGTCAATACAACGAGCACTATACCGACCAGGACTTTCATTGACATTTCCATGATATTGTATTTATTCGGATGGTTTAAATATTGATTGCAATATAACGGTTTTAAAGTTCTGGAACCAATAATATTCCATGCATAAAAAGCTTTTGGAAGCATCACTTTTCATGACAAATCATCCTTTAAAACTCAATGAATTGTCGAAAATAGTCGGTGTAAAATCTCTCGGATACGTAAGGGAATTGATTGAAGGTCTTAAAAAAGAATACGCGGAACGCGGTATCGAAATAACAGAGTTTCCTGATGGGTGGATGATGCAGGTAAAACCGGAATTCCTGAATAAAGTAAAGCATCTCACGCCTTATTCCGATCTTGCGGAAGGGCACAAGAGAACCCTTGCGATAATTGCTTACAAAGAACCCGTGAAGCAATCCGATCTCATAAAGATACAGGGCAACAAGGCATATAATTACATTAAATTTCTTGAGAAGAAAGGGCTTATAAAAACCGAAAAAGAAGGCAGGACAAAGATATTGGGTCTTACCGCCGAATTTGAAAGGTATTTCGGTGACAGTCGCGCGAATATTAAAGAAAAGCTTAAGAAAAAAGCGGCAGAGGCTTATCTTGAGGAACAAACAATAACCGGACAAACTCCTGACGAAGAATAAATATAAGAAGTTCCCATAGATTAATATATGAAATTATATGGCATTTTCCTGTTTTTTGCAGTCTTTATTCTGGTGACTTCAATACATGTTAATGGTGTTACTGCTGACTGCGATTCACAGCCGCCGGTAAACGGGAGCTGGGTAATAAACAAAACTGATTTGGTCAATTGCAATGACGTCGAAATAATATTGAACGGCAATCTTACGATTAACGGCATCCTTAACATGAACAATGTGACATTGATAATGAATTCAACTAACAACACCAATGTCACTATCTATCATATAGAAAATAACGGTACTTTGGAAATAATGTCTTCTGCCATAAAAAGCAACGGAATGGTCAACTACCTTTTCTGGAGTGTTTCATCCACCCCGTTAATTCTGACAGACACCAATATTTCGGATTGTGGTATGGATTCTACGGAATCAAAATACCAAGGATTTTACGTAGAAGGCGAGGATACCGAAATACAAGGAAACATTTTCAGAAACAGTTATGCGGGAATTATAGTAAATGGTGACAATAACAGAGTTGTTGATAATAATTTTTTCATTAATATTGTAAGTTCGGTCATAGGTGGTGACGGCAATAATTTCAGCTCAAACATTCTGACAGGTGATTACAACGAAATAGATTTCACTGGAAACGATTTCTACATATCCAGCAACTCTTTCTCCAATTACACGGTAAATATTGAAGGTTCTGATACAAAGTTCATTAATAATGCTGTTGATCTTGGTAACGGCCTTCTTCTGAACGGGAATAACTGTATCATAAAAAACAATGTGATCTCTCATTCCGAATATGGAATAAATACGGGCGCCCAATCCGATTCTGATAATAATACGGTTCAAAACAACACATTAAACGGCAACAGATACGGGCTATATATAGATTCAAAAACATCTAATTCCATGTTCACTGAAAACTTCATAAATGGGGACACGACTAACGATTTTTCTGTTGCGGGTATTTATTTGAAAGGAATTGAAAATGTTTTGGATAAAAATACGATAGAATGCAATGTTTATGGTGTCAGGGTCTTATCTGCCAGTTATAATAATGTATCTGAAAACACCATGAAGGACAACAAATACGGCTTGTATTCAACACAAACATCGTCTTTATTGGTTAAAGATTCCGTGATAAAAAACAACACTATTATAGACATTAATTTGCTCTCGACTTCCTTGATTTTAAATAACACTAATTACACCACTTTTTATACTAACTGGACCGTAAGCATGGAAGCTTTTGATATAAACGGCACGAGAGTTAATTTCACTGCACAGATATATTCAAACACAACAGATATGGATTTCTCTGACGATTCGGTAAACGGGGAAAAGATAACCTTCAACGTCCCCGAATTTTTTGAAGACAAAGACCTCAACTCAAGTATTACCAATTATAATCCTTACATCATAACCGTCTCAAATACACTGATAGGCGGCTTCAATTTAACGCCTGTAAACATAACAAGTGACTTCGATTTCATTGCCCGTTTTAACGGGACATATAATGATAGTGACGGAAATGCAATAAACTTTGTTTTGAGTGTTTACAGCCCCAGAAACCAGACATACCTCAAAGCCGACCTTATTAATAATACAATAATAGCAGAAGTTCAGAGTATTGAGAACCTCACAAGCTGTGTTTACATATTAAATGGGGATTTGGAACAATCTATGTTAAAAGAGGCTTCTAAGGACTTCAAAGCTTCAATAACTGCAAGCGATTTGCAGGACGGATTGAACAGGATATACTTCAGATGTACAGGACCCGGCGGCATACAAAACACAACTGATACGGTTTATTTCACCGCATATTCCGGCAGGGAGTGTCTCGGACACGATGATTGTCTGGGGAACGAGTTTTGTGATTCCAATTACAAGTGCGCAGCCCTTGACTGTGGATGCGGGGTTGCAACTGACCATGAATGTACTTCTTACGAATGCTGTGATGATGATGTATGCGAACTTACGGAACATTGTTCAAACCATAAATGCACTCCCGTGAGCTGCGATTGCCCCGAAAGAATAAGTAATCACAGATGCCAGCTGCCCGCTGGTTACTGCTGTAAGTCCACCATGTGCACAGGTGCTAATGAGATTTGTGACATGAACCTAAATAAATGCATAGAAAGGACATTAAAAATTTCCCTTTCTTCAAATGACATAACGGTCGGGGAAGAAATAATAATCACGGTAAAGGACATGCAGGGCGTCGCTGTAGAGGGTGTTGATATAACTGCGAATTTTGAATCCGGCAATAAATTGACGGCAAAAACGGATAAATCCGGGAAGGCTGCAATTAAGACGCCTGAACCTGGGGAGGTTAATATAATTGCAAGAAAGAGCGGGTATGCCGCTGCCAGCTCAAAAATAACAGTAAGAGAAGGTTTCAATCTTATTATTGTAATCGTTATTATAGTGGCAGGACTGGCGGCAGCAGGGGCTTTCCTTTTCTTTAGGTCAAGAAGCAGTTCCAAAACACCTGTAACAATGAAAAAAGTTGTCCAAGGTAACAACGTTACACTTACTGTAAAAAATGACACAAAAGAAACACTTCAGGAAATCGTTGTAAATGATCAGGTTCCTGCGGGGGCATTCATATCCTCCAGTATCCAACCGGAAATAACATCTTTTGATGCAAATACAAACAATCTTGCATGGAAATTCCTTTCGCTTGAACCGGGTCAAGAGATAACGATAACATATGAGGCCTACAAGACCATGCAGGGATTTTCTGTAAAAGTGGGCGTTCAGGAATTCATCTCACCTGAATAACATCAGCCAATATAAGCATCAAGAACATACTGCTGGACCATTCTGTGTGTATTGAAGAATGAAGCGTTGATCGCTATCGTATGTTTCATCATCTCTATCCATTTTTCCCTGTCATAATAATACATAGGTATGATTTCTTTCTCAAGTTTTCCGTAGATATCTTTGATATCGCAATTATTATCGCACTCATATTCTGGTTCTGTTATCCGTGGCCCTATAGACCATCCTGTGACATTTTCAATATAACCTTCAAGCCACCAGCCGTCAAGTACCGAAAAGTTCACCACGCCGTTATGGGATGCTTTCATCCCGCTTGTTCCTGATGCCTCATACGGTCTCATGGGGGTATTAAGCCAGATGTCAACACCCGATACAAGGCGTTTGGATAGTTCCATGTCATAGTTTTCAAGAAATACCATGTTTATGTTTTTACTGAGTTTTTGTCTCAGGCTGAATATATGCTTTATCATGGCTTTTCCTGCATAATCATTGGGATGCGCCTTGCCTGCAAATATTAACTGCATTTTGCCTTGCGTATCCGCAATTTTGTTCAGTCTTTGGATATCGGAGAATATTAAATCAGGTCTTTTATATCCTGTCATTCTCCTGGCAAATCCTAAAGTGAGGATATCATAATCCATTTTCGCTTTTGTTTCCTTATTCACAAAATCTATTAGTAATTTTTTTGCTTCCATGTGCGTGTTCCATATTTCATTTCCGGGAATTCCGAATACATATCTTAAACTGAAAGGATCATGGGACCAGTTGGGTATATGTTCGTCATAAAGTTCCCTAAAGGGATCGGAGACCCACGTGACAGAATGAACAGCGTTTGTCACTGCATGAATATGGTATCCCGGAAACAACTTTCTTGAAACATCTTTGTGTCTTTTTGCAACACCATTTATGTAATGGGAATGATTGAGAGCGAGATACGTCATGCTGAATTTATCATGCTCAGAAAACGCGTCTGCTTCTTCCAGAGGAAAGAAATCGTCTCCCAAAACAGACTTCACCATTTTTAGGTCAAATTCATCATGCCCCGCTGCAAGGGGTGTGTGGGTTGTGAAAACACATTTTTCTTTAACCTTGTCAAAATCATATCTTTTATGATAATCTTTTTCTTCTTCATTTTTTGTTCTGTTCAGCAGTTCTAGAATGAGGAAGCTTGCATGACCTTCGTTCATGTGATAGTTTTCTATTTCTTCGTAGCCGATGTCTTTCAGCATCTTGAGACCGCCTATGCCTAGTATGGCTTCCTGCATTATCCTATATCTTTGATCACCACCATAAAGATGGCTGGTTAGTTTCTTGTCATCGGTTGTGTTTGCGGGAACGTTCGTATCGAGGAAATAGACAGGAACTATTCCATCTGAAGGGGAAACAACATCATGCTGCCAGGCGCGTACGACAACAGGACGGTTTTCAAGAGTAACAACAACCTTGTTTGGAAGAAGTTTCATGTATTTTTCCCTGTCCCAAACTTCGTCTTCTTCTGTCTGGGTTCCGTTTTTATCCAGTTTCTGTCTAAAATACCCTTTCTCATTAAGCAGTGTGACGGCAACAGCCGGGACCTTAAGGTCCGCGAATGTCTTTATCATATCGCCCGCAAGAACCCCGAGACCGCCGGCATAAGTAGGTATATTCTTGGACAATCCTACTTCCATAGTAAAATAAGCCACAACTATCGGTTCATCAACATCGGGCAAAAGATCACCGTATGATAAATTTAACAAAAGGTGTTTATATTGATTGGAATATTTAAGGTAGGGTCCTGAACTTCGTATTCAATAATCCCCATTCAAGGAACAATAAAATGAAAGCCACGAAAAGGGAATGGACTGTGAGATTTGTCGAAAGTTTTTGTTCACTTGATGTTGCAATATTAGTGAATGCGTCTATGAGGTCCGTTTCGTTTTCTGCCTTGAAATACACTCCCCCCGTTAATTTTGAAATGTTGATAAGGCTTTCTTCGTCCAAGACGGAAGTAAAAGTGGTACCGGGCATCTTTCCCCCTTCCTTTGTTGCTATTCCTATAGTATCTATTATAATATGCTTGTCGTTTGCATATTCGATTGCGTCTGTGATATCCGGACCGACATTGTTCTGGCCGTCCGTAAGGAGGAGTATCCTTTTTGGTTTGTTTCCTGTCATAAGTATCGTGGATGATTCTATTATGGCGCTCCCTATTGCCGTCCCTCCCACATATTCTACCTTTATATCGTCTATAATGTTTTTCACACTCTCAAAGTCGTTTGACGGTATCTGTTTCAAAAAACTTATGCCCGAAAATGTCAGGACTCCTATACTTGAGTCGAAGGGTGCATTGTCAACAAATATTTTTGCGGCTTCCTTTGCGGCTTCAAGTCTGTCGGGCTCATAATCTGTTGCCGCCATGCTCCCCGACGCATCTATCGCGAGGACAAAATCAAAATTGCTGCTCATTCCTGTATACCGTAACACGGGACCTGAAATGGCAAGGATTATAATTGAAAATGTCAAAAGACGCAATACCAGTAAAAGATAATTTTTTGACATGATTTTTTGTCCTGTAATCTTCTCTATTGCAGGGAAGTTTGCAAATAGTAATGCCTGTTTTTTCGTATACCGTAGACTTAAAAAATGAAGCAGAACAAGCGCAGGCAAGGCTAAGAAAAACCACAGGTATTGAGGATACGTAAAACTCATTTCTAGAATATGCGCTCACCTCTTCTTAAAAGAAATTGAATTATCGGTTTAATAAAATCCTCATCAGTGTTCAGATACAATAAATCTGCATTGCTTTTTGAGAACATTTCTTTTATATACCTCTTTTCATTCCTCGTATACTCTCTGTATTTATCCTTTATTTTCCCTGTATTTACAATCAACATTTCATCTGACATAGGATCCTGTAAGATAACGTTTCCGCTTTCTATAAGTTCGTCGTCCCTCGGATCCCTTATCATAATACCCAGAACATCGAATTTCTCCCCCGCAACTCTCAAAGCTTTATCCCATTCCCCTTCAAGTCCTATGAAGTCTGATATTATCACAAGCAATCCTTTTCTTGGCGTTGTTTTCATAACAAATGATATAGCATTTTCAAGATCATAACCTGCATCATAAACGTCTGCATTGGAAATGAAATTCAGAATTATATGAAATTGTCTGTCGCCGTTATCGGGAGGAACGAACTGCGCTATCTTTTCATTGAACATGGTAAGGCTTATCTTATCACCTGCCTTGAGAATGAAATAACTCAATGATGCTGCAACCTCTGCAGCATACTCTGCTTTCAGTTTTTGGGTTGAACCGAATATCATGGAAAAACTCGTATCAAGAAGTATGTACGTGTTCAGGTTTCTTTCTTCTTTGAATTCCTTGATCATAATCTCATTTGCGCGTGCACTTGCCTTCCAGTCTATCAGCTTTGCGTCATCGTGGCTCGTGTAATTTCGGTAATCTTCAAATTCCAGTCCCTGCCCCCTGAAAACGCTCATGTACTTACTTGCAACTTGAGTATTTATGAGTATCTTTATAATAACCTCCAGCTTTTTTGCTAACTCTACGACATCAATGTTCAGACTTACCATTATACACCGCCAAAAATTAATTTCAGGATATGGGTATCTTCTTGAGTATCTCTTTGATTATATCGTCTGTTTTTATACCTTCAGCAAGGCCTTCATAATTCAGTATAAGTCTGTGACGCATTACCGGAAGAGCAACTTCCTTAACATCATTTGGTATCACATATGTCCTTCCGTTTACCATTGCCGCCGCCTTTGATGCAATGAATAATCCGATCGAGGCTCTCGGGGAGCACCCCCACTCTATATACTGGCCCGATTTTATCTTGTATTTGTCGGAGTTTCTTGTCGCGTCAACGATTTTAACTATGTAGTCTTCAATTTTTTCATTCAGATATACTTCCTTTACATTGTTTTGCATTTGTATTATGTCTTCTCCTTCTATAACCCTCTGTATATCAAAGTCCTCGAATTTATGTATGTTTATGTTCTGGTTAAGGATTTTTTTCTCTTCTTTAAGTTCCGGATAAGGCATGAATACCTTCAACAAGAACCTGTCTATCTGGGCTTCGGGGAGGTTGTATGTTCCCGCAGTCTCGATAGGGTTTTGTGTCGCGAGGACAAAGAACGGATCCATCATAGGGAACGTTTCCTTGCCTATAGTACATTGTTTTTCTGCCATGACTTCAAGCATGGCTGATTGTGTCTTCGGTGGAGCCCTGTTTATTTCATCCGCAAGGAGGAAGTTTGCAAAAATCGGACCCTTGACAACATAAAATTCCTTTGTATCAATATTATACGAAGTAATGCCTGTTATGTCCGTGGGAAGTAAATCCACGGTAAACTGGATTCTGTTGAAGGCAGAACCGACTGTTTTTGCAAGGGTTCTTATAAGAAGAGTCTTGGCAACTCCGGGAACGCCTTCAATGAGAACATGGCCGTTCGAAAGCAGACCGATAAATAACCTATCTATTACATCATTTTGCCCGACAACCATTTTCGATATTTCAGTTTTTATTTTCTGTATCTTATCTCTGTATTCTTTTATTATGTTCTCATCCAAGGTTGGTCCTTCTTCCGGCATGATAAATTATTGGTCAGCCTTATTAATAATTGTTTAATCGTTGTCTTGTATGATAATATTTATGCTGTTTAATATAATTATAGATATATGAGGGGAATATTGAGGGATGGTCTGATAGTCCTTTCTATAGCCTTCATAGTCTTCTCTGTTTTTTTTATTAACGAAATAAACAGGGCAACGGCGCTTACAACGGTTAATGGCACTGAATCCCGGTTGACTATCTGGGACCAGACGGATTCTGCTACAAAAAAGTCCGGAGATAATGTTTATTTCTATGGCAATTTCACGAACCTCACTTCTTCTGAATCCATAAACGGAACCGGGATATACTGTGAAATAGAATTCAATTACAATGGCTCATGGACGAGTCCGGACAACATGACATTCAACGGGAGCTCTTCCCTTTATTATTACAGCAGGACTTTCAACTACAAGAATAATCATACATATAATATAACCTGTTATGGTTCATCTGCCGGTTATGACTATCTTGAAGCATCTGAGAATTTTACCGTAACAAATACAAAACCTTCCATTACTGACACTCTTCCTGACATACACTGTTATGAAGACGATACTGAACTTTGTGTTTATAATTTCAGCGCTAATGTAACGGATCCCGATTTGAATGACGTTCTTTCTTACGGAATAGATCAGGACACGTTATTCGACAATCTCACTATAAACAATAATACAGGCATAGCTACTGTAAACTGTACGACGGATAATTGCGCGATTACTAATTGTACCCTTGGAAATTGTGACGGAAATTTTTATCCTCTTTTTTTGGTAACGGATGACAGTGGCCGTGGTGAAAATGCAGAAATCGCTTATTGTATGTATGCTGTTAATGATGTACCTGTTTTTTCCCCGATGCTTCAGAATATGACCGTTTACCAGAGTGATGTATTCTATTATGATGCAAACGCAACGGACGAGGAAAACAATCTGCCTTTCAATTTCACTCTGAATATAACATGGTGCTATAGGCCTTATACATCGAATACTTCATGCAATGTTTTTAGTATGAATTCGTCCACGGGTATAATTGACAGGGGGAGAAACTTCACCAACGATGAAGTCGGTGTGTATGTAATAAATTTTACAGTTACAGATAACGGAACCATCGTGGAGCCGTATAATGCTAGCTCCTCGGTTTTAATAAATATAACAGTATTGAATGTCAATGAACCGCCCAACATAACCACGAATCTTACGGAACAGATAATATATCAGAATCAATCATTCTATCTTGAGGTTAACGCCACAGATCCTGAAAACGACACTGTTACATTCTCTGCCACGACACTGTACAGGAACCTGAGCACTTATATCAATTCCACCCTTTTCCAGTTCAATCTGACAAATTACACGATGTATGAAAACATAAGTGTCGGTATAATGAACTATACAATCGTAAGTAATTATCAGGTCGGAAACTTTACAATGAACATAACAGCTGATGACGGTAATATAAACGGGACGACATGGAAACTGGTGAATTTCACTGTCTACAATATAAATGATCCCCCGGTTCTGGATACCGTAGGTAACCATACTGCGGTTCAGGATGTTAATTTCCTTTTACAAGTCAATGCATCGGATATTGACGACTTTCCTTCATATATTCCATATAATGATATCGTTAACGGGACTCTGACATATAATCTCAGTTTCCTGCAAGGCATTCCGTTTTTTGATATCGATAATGAAACAGGTCTCGTTAATTTCACGGCCAACTCTTCGCAGACAGGAAATTATTCGCTCAATATAACGGTCACTGATGGCGGCAATATTACGGATTGGGAAGTCATCAATATCACTGTTGTCCCGAACAATCCGCCGAATATCACGACAAACATAACAGCCCAGACAACGACTCAGAACCAGTCTTTTTATCTTGAATTCAACGGGACGGACCCCGATAACGCGACACAGAATATAACTTTCTTCAGTCAGACTTATTATCGTAACATGACTCTTATCTCAACAAACAAATTCCCTGTCACTTCGATTGACAATTCATCATGGCCCGCTTCCCCTGTTCTGGGTATAATGAACTACACGCCCGTCAACAACTCTCAGGTCGGTAACTACACCGTGAGAATAATACTCATGGATAACTGGAACGTGACAGATTATATTGATGTAAATTTCACGGTTTATAACATCAATGATGCACCTGTAATGATTAATATAACAAGCCCGCAGGAATCCTATGAAGACACCGAATATTATTTCGATGTAAATGTAACAGACGTTGATTTTGAAACGCCTTACGGGGAAAATATTACCTATAACATCACATTCCTTAACGGCACATCGTTTTTTGGTATCGATAACGAGACGGGGATTATAGATTATACCATTACAAACAATTCCTGCGAGGGGAATTATACGGTTAATATAACGGCATGGGATTCGGAAAACATAACGACTTGGCAGGTCGTTAATTTTACACACAGAGCAATCAACGATTATCCCCAATTCCAGAACCTAAATCTTACTCTGGAGGCAAGATCGCTCGAAGAATTCTATTACGATGTCAATGCAACCGATGAAGAAACGAGCAATTCCAGTCTTTTTTATAACATAACTTTTGTGAACGGGACACAGTTCTTCAACATAACTAATGATACGGGAGAAATAAACTTTACAGTGAACGATTCGTACATTGGTAGTTATCTTATAAATTTCACAGTAACAGATGACGGATATAACAGCTCGTTTCAGGGGTTCCTTACGAACAGGACCAATACAACACAGGTTGTCTTGAATGTATTATCCGCTAACTATCCTCCTCAGATAACAGAGTGGGGACTTTCTCCTTACCAAGACCCAGACAACGTTACTTTACAGGAGAACGGCTCGGTTGAAATTCATGTAAGCATTTCCGATCTGAACAACGACAGTCTTACCTGCTACTGGTATGTTGATGATATACAAAATGGTGATGAATCAGAAATAACTCCCGGCGCGTGTTCTTATGGAAATCCGGGGGCTCTGGCAAGATATAAACCGACTTTCCAGGATTCGGGGAACCGTACAATACGCTTCGTTGTAAGCGATGGCAATGCAACCGATACGTTCAATTTCACGGTTAATGTTACCAATCTTAACAGGCCGCCCCAGCTCGTCTATTTGATAGGGAAGCAGGTATGGCCCATGAACACCGAAAATGAGAATATAAACCTTTCTTATCATTTTGTAGACCCCGATAATACTAACAGCGTTACGAATGATGATAACATCATGCAATATTCGATTAACATTACACCAAGTCATATAACTGTTACGATAAACCAGACATCTGGACAGGTAACCCTTACACCGGATACCAACTGGTACGGAGAAACCACGACGAGGTTTGTTGCAAACGATTCGGAATATGCAATAAACAGCAGCATAGTGGACCTTGAGGTCCAGTATGTTGAGACTGAAACAATAACAGTGACTTCTTCCGGAGGAAGCACCAGTACAACAACAAATACTGTAACAGTGACCGAAACTAAGATTGCTTCCCTCACAATTGAAGCTGAACCCATGATAGAAGTCAAGAGGTTTGAGGAACTGAAAACGCCGCTGAAATTCATCAATACAGGAGAAGTTGATCTCTCGGATATCAGCATATCTGCCATCGACGTTGACAGGACCGGAGAAGTTGAGCTCCAGCTCAAGAACAGGAACATAAACGAGCTCCTTACCGAAGAAAGTTTCACGACGGATCTCAGAATAATAACAAAAAACCTGACAAGGGAAAGGTACCAGATAAAGATTACAGGGGATGTTTACGATCCTGAGTTAGAGCAAAGTACTACGATTCATCTTCGGACTTTGCCCATAAACAAGACAATAATAGAAGAACAGATAAGGCTTGTGAAAGACCTCTTTGAGGAGAATCCGCCATGCATGGAACTCATGGAACTTATAATAAGCGCTGAAAGGGAGCTCGGCAAGGGGAATTTAGGAAAGGCTGAAAACCTAACTCAACTGGCCCTTGACAACTGCAGGGACCTCATATTGTATACTGCAAACATGACATACTCCCGGCCCGGATACATAGAGGCGAACAGGATTCCGGGGAATTTAATAATCGTTTCCGTAATATTGGCTGTTTCAGTTGTAATCATAGCAACGGCTCATTACATAACGGAGGAGAGAAGAAAGAAGAAAGAAAGGGAAGAGTTTCTCAAGAGGAGAAGGGAAGAGAGGATAAAACACCAACCTAAATTGTGATTGCGATGAATATTGCAGGAATTTGTGAAATATGTGGTAAGGCTGCAAAACCCTCTTTTGGATGCAAATTGTGCGGGGCTATCGTTTGCTCAAATTGTTTTGATACAAAATCCGGGTTATGTCTAAGATGTAAATCCGGTAGAAATATAGTCCGGTAAGCAAATTTATTAAAGTTTCTTTTATAATATACCAGAATAAGATTGCCTTGGGCCGTGCCTAAGGATTTCCAATTGAATGCCGGGATCGCATAACCTGGTAGTGCGCAGGACTGGAAATCCTGTTTCCTTCGGGATATGAGGGTTCAAATCCCTCTCCCGGCGTTTATTCTCCCATAACATCATTCAGAGAAAATATTCCACCATCTGTTGCTAAATAAATATTATCGGATGTGACTAGTATTCTGCTTATTCTTAGGCTGGTTCCAAGACCTTCATTGCATTGTTTCCATTCAACTCTATCTGTTGTGTAATAAATA
>CAZKOV010000023.1:12679-12963 GCA_964554465.1 uncultured archaeon | reverse complement strand
AAAAGCGATATCCATATTTTCCTCAGATATTCAATTGCAGGATATCTTTTTATTGGAATGTTCCTATTTGCCTCTTTCTTATTTCCTGGAATATTCCGGCAGACAATAGGAAATATCGAATATTTCAGGCTGGTCTTTGAGGACTATGAGATAATCGGCGGGATTGTGATTGCCCTTCTGGGCTATCCGTTGGGTTATGTTCTGACGATATTGCATCAATTTCTTTATCGTTCTTTAAGGATGGAAAATACAGAATATCTAAAGAAAATATGGGAATTTATTAA
>CAZKOV010000023.1:0-12669 GCA_964554465.1 uncultured archaeon | reverse complement strand
GGAGAAGACGCTGATGATTATAAGAAGCATGAAATTTTTCTTAGGTCTTTGTATTATTACGTATTAGGATATAATGAAAACGCTTACGAAAGAGAAAATTACCTCTCTTCATATTTTCATGGTCTCAGCTCGTGTTTTTTAGCTGTATTTTTATCTACAATTTTAATTTCTTACGAATTTCTCGATAATACAGAATATATAATTGGCGTTTCTTCCAAAACGGTTTTAATATTTTATATTATATCAATAGTTTTATGCGTGGCTTTTCTTCACTTCAGACGATATATTTTAAAAACCTTAAAAACACATAAATTAATTTTTATACGACATTTCAATGGCGTTTTTAAAGATTATTATAATCAAGTTTTCAAAGATTTTCAACTAAATGAATTAGAGGATAAGATATGGGGGTTGAGTATTCTAAAGAAATTAGGCAAATGTAATTTTAATTCGTGGATATCTAAATTAAAGAAAATAAAGAAATTCCTATCTCCAATTATAGGACTTATACTCATAATTGTTGTATTATCGTTTTTTGGAAATTATATTCAGGTTTTTATAATAATTCTTTTTAATTCATTTTTTAAAATGGTAGTAAAAGAACTTTCGATTATCATATCGTCTATTTTAATAATAATTGGTCTCATTTTTATTTATAAAAAATATTTTTGGATTTTTATTATTGTTCTTTTTTTAATATTTTTATCAGTGCCGGTAAATTACAAAACAGTAACTATTAATCAAATTTGCACAAACGGTACTGAGTTCAAAACATCACTACCTAATCAAAATTATCTCTTGAATTGTAATGTAACAAATCATTGCTGGGATGCAGGTTTTAATGATTTCTGGTTGAATATGAGTAGAAAATATCCAAATACTTCAAACGAATCATGTGAAGTTTTTATCAGAGTAAAGAATTCTATTGTAAAAGAATGGGACGAACTCCCTTTAGTCTGCAACATTCCAATAACTAAATACAACGATACATTTAATATCAGTAAAAAATCGCCTCAAATATGGAAATACTGCAATGGAATGCTTAAAGATCAATACATCGAATTGATAAACAATGAGGACAATCTGACCGTTTATTCGGCTGTTATTCAAGAAATTAAAAATCAATGGGAAAATGGATTATTCTATAATAATCAGTCTGTTTGCAACTGTTCCTGCCTATAGACATCTTTAAGCTTTTCCCTGTTTTTTGTCCCGAGTTCCACCTTTTTGCTGAGAGTCACTGATTTTGGCTTGGTCGGGCAGACCTCTTCACAACGGCCGCAGAAAATGCATTTTCCGGTGTCTATAGACCATGTCCTTTTTTCCTTGTCTATTTTAATGGCTTCCGCGGGGCAGTTTATTTCACAAAGTTTGCACCATATACACGTTTTTTTATGCCATGTCACCTTTCCTCTGAGACCTTCCTGTAAATCCGCTTTTACTGCGGGATATTTTGTAGTCACAGGTCTTGAAAATAACCTATGAATTACTTCAGATTTTACGCCCATTAACCCACCATGAATCCTATCAGCACTCTTACCAAGTCTATGACGACAAGAGGCATGACGACAAGCCAGTAAAATTTGAAAACCTGGTTTATTTTCGCCCTTGAAAATATGTTCTTTATGAAAATCAATACGAATAATAAAATCAGAGACTTAATGAAAAATTCTATTACGGTCCCGCCACCGAAGAGCATTACGACAGCCGATGATACTAAAACCCAGAGAAGGGACGCCTTTGCAAGTTGCAGTATTCCGAGGCGCGGTCCCGTGTATTCTGTCAGAGGACCTTCGACTATTTCCTGCTCCGCTTCCGGTACGTGAAAAGGAGGGAAACCTAGCTTTCCAAGTATACCCAGAAAGAATCCCAAAATCACAAAAGGATAATAAAAGGCAGAAAACGGAACAATCTGGAAATTCGTAATGAAACCTATTGTAATAATGGAAATAATGAAGGGAAGTTCATAAGATATAATCTGCATAATCTCCCTTATCGAGCCCACGATTCCGAAAGGACTCCCTGTTGCGAATCCCGCTATCGCAAGAAATATTACGGATAATAAAAGGAAATAAAGAAACACAAAAATATTTCCCTCAAAACTGATGGCTGGAAGTGAAGCAACAGGTATGAATACTATTGCGGAAACTGCCGCCGCAAAAGATACTATAGGACACAATGTCATCAAAAAACCGTTAGCGGCTTTCGGCGTGATATTTTCTTTTGTCATGGTCTTAATCCAGTCGAGGAAGGGCTGCCATACCGGTGGTCCTCTCCGATGCTGCATTCTTGCCGTTATCTTTCTGACTATACCTTCATAAAGAAGGCCTATAAAGACCGCCGCGAGAAGGCCGGGGAATACCATAACTGAAAATATTTCCAAATACATAATTCACATCTTCTTCAGATCGTCTTTTCTTACCACGGTTTCTTTACCATTTCTGATCAATGTTACCCTGTCTGCACACGTTATGCAGGGATCCATTGATGCGACAATTATAGGGACATCTGCAATCTGAGCTCCTTTAAGGCATTCTCCCATCGGAATATAGTTCGCATATGTCGGTGTTTTTATTTTAATCCTGTAAGGCATGAGACCATCCGATCTCAAATAATAATCCAGTTCCCCCCTCTGAGCTTCAACCCTTGACAGGGTTTCTCTGCCCTTTTCTATATTTATAATTGGCGGGGTTTTTCTGTTTATATTCCCATCGGGCATTTTACGAAGGGCTTCCCTTATTAACATTATTGAAGCTTCACACTCCCTTGTTCTCACAAGAAGTCTTGAATGCACATCACCAGCTTTTTCAGTGACTGCATAAAAACTTAAGTCCCCATAAGCTCCGTATCCGCTTTTTCTGACATCAGTGCTTATTCCACTTCCCCTTCTGACAGGACCCGTCGCGCCAAGGGTAATAGCCTCTCTTTTTCCAAGAACGCCCACGTTTTGTGTCCTTTTCCTTACTATAGTATCTTTTTCCAGAAGTCTGAGATAATATGAAATCCTTTTTTCCAGTTTGTTAAGTTTCTGGATAATTTCTGTAGCCTGCTGTGGACTGATATCACGTCTAACTCCGCTCGGTATATTCATGCCATAATTTACACGGTTCCCAGAAACTAGTTCAAGAAGTTCCATTGGCATCTCCCTGTCGCGGAACATGTATTGGAATATCGTACTAAAACCAATTTCGTAGTAACATACACCGAGAGTAAGCATGTGGGAATGGAGTCGTTCAAGCTCGGCCATTACGACTCTGATATATTCAGCTCTTTCAGTAGGTTTGATGTCTGCTATTGCTTCTATTCCCTGAGTTATAGCGAGTGTATGACAATGACTACATATACCGCATACCCTTTCTGCAAGGAAAATCCCCTTTATCCATTGTCTCTTTTCAAGTGATTTTTCTATCCCCCGATGACTATAGCCGAACTTCAAATCGTAGTTTGTAACCTTTTCTCCTTCGACTTCAAGCTTTACGTGAATGGGTTCTACCAGTCCGGGATGCTGGGGTCCGAACGGCAGACAAAAACTGCTCATGGTTATAATATAATAATTGTCTATTATAAGATTTTGCGAAATCAGAACAATAAATTCTCAAAAAGGTTGTTCAGTAGTCATATTTATTCTTTTGCAGACCACTATAAAATATGGTAGGGGAACTTCTTCGCGAAATCAGAGATGTAAAGATGATACATCTCTCCGGTCTGGATTCTAATGTCTATTTGTTTGACAAGACCGTGATTGACACGGGAACCGGTTTTAATTTTGTTCGGTTGATGGATGCTTTGAAACAGTTAAAGATGGGAATGAATGACATCGAGCTGGTAATCAATACACATTGCCATTTCGATCATACAGGCGGTGATGGTTATTTCCCAAAAGCCCAGATAGCAATACACGAAGCGGATGCGGATGCTGTCGAAAATGCTGATGATAAGATGATAAACGCGGGATTCTTTGATGGGAGAGCAAAACCCAAAAAGATCGGTCGAAGACTCAAAGAAGGCGATACTGTAAAAGGTCTCAAAGTGATACACACACCGGGACATACACCCGGTTCTATATGCCTTCTGGATGAAAAGAAAAAGATATTGTTCAGCGGAGACACCGTTTTTTCCGATGGCGTCGGACGGACGGACAGGCCAGGCGGAAGTGAGGAACAATTAGAGGAATCTATAAACAAAGTAATGGAACTGGACTTTGATGTTCTTTTACCGGGCCACGGGGAGCCTGTCCTGAAGAACGCGAAGAAAGAACTGGATAAAATGCTTCAAGGGCAGAATTGAACAGAACATTATTCCTTAACATTTTTTAAGTCTTACATCAATTTATAACAATCTACCTAATACCAGAATCTATGATAATTAGATTAGAGGATTAGAATCCTTGAGGTGATATTCAGTGGCAGAAGAAAAGAAAGAAGACTCTGCTCCAGCTGTAGAATCTACAGAAGAGACAGTAACCGAAGAAACTCAGACGGATGCAGAGAAAAAAGAATCAACAGTTGAGGAAAAACAAAAAGAAAAAAAGATAACACCAAAGAAGAAAGTTGTACATAAAAAAATATCAAAACCGAAACAGGAGAAGACGGAAAAAGTGAAAAACGTTGCAAAAGAAAAAGAGATGCCTAAAACAGGGATGATTATAGGCGCAATTTTCATAGTAGCGGTAATTATCATCGTGGCAGCCTTTTATTATATGCCGGCTCCAACAACTACGACTGATACTTCTGGAAGCGGACAGTTATCCGATGTTGTAGCAGAAGAAGGAGATTCCGTTTCTGTGCAATACAAAGGAATGCTTTCTGACGGAACCGTATTTGACGAGGGTGATATTTCCTTCCTTGTAGGTGCGGGTCAGGTCATTGAAGGATTTGAAGAAGCAGTGAAAGGTCTCCCTGAAGGCGCTTCAAAAACCGTGACGCTGCCTCCCGAAAAGGCTTACGGGGAAGTTGATCCGGAAAAAGTTATCGCAATACCGTTGGCGCAGGAATTTGACAAAATTGTCAATATATCTTCAGAAGAATTCACACTTACATTCAATGAAGAAGCAGAGGTTGGCAAAGAATACAAACTCCCCGATATGAAGTGGTCGGTAAAGGTCACAGATATACAGGATGACACTGTATTTATAGACCAATTGATTGCTTCCGGCGAAGTTCTTGAATATCCTTACGGAACAGGTCTGGCCTCGGTTGAAGGTGATAAGATAAAAATAACGTTGACACCAACTATAGGAGCCGCCGTACAGACGCTCTTCGGATTTGCAACCATAATAGAGGCTAATGATACCCACATGTGGTTAGACTTCAATCATGAACTTGCGGGGAAAACGTTAACATTTGAAATAAAGGTTTTGAATATAACAAAATTTGAGCCCAAAGAGCAAGATGAACAGAATACAGGAGATGCTATTACAGGAGGAGTGGTTTGTGCAGATGCAGGTATCTCAAAGAGTGCAAAACCGAAAATGGAAGTATTCGTAATGAGCCTTTGTCCTTACGGACTCCAGATGGAGAAAGGCGTCATACCGGTTGCGGAACTTCTCGGTGACAAAGCAGACATTGAAATAAAGTTTGTAAACTATGCAATGCACGGAAAAGATGAAATAGACTACAATACATACCAGTATTGCATTCAGAAAGATCAACCGGATAAATTCTGGGAATATCTCAGATGTTTCGTAGGCAACGGAAATCACGATGGCTGTGCAGTTCAGACAGGATTGGATACAGCAGCATTGAGCGCCTGCGTAGCAGCAGCCGATGAGGAATTCGGAATCACAGAATATTACGAAGACACTGCTTCATGGGCAAGCGGATATTACCCGCTCTATAAAGTCAACGATGCCGAATGCAACGAATACGGAGTGCAAGGCTCACCCACAGTTGTAATAAACGGGAAAGTTGCTCAGGTGTATCCGAGAGATCCGGAAACAGTCAAAACATATCTTTGCTGCGCATTTGAAAATCCACCGGCAGAGTGTTCCCAGACGTTATCAAGCGAGAATCCATCAGCTGGTCTGGGCTGGTCTACAACCACTTCGGGAACAGCGGCATCTTGTGGGTAAATCCCACTTCTCTTTTAATTTTTAGAATTTTACAAAAATAGCACTAATCCGTTTGGGTTTTGTTATCAGCTTGCCCGTCATAATCATCTTTACATCATCCAAGACTGAGCTCATCATCTGAAATAATGATAGAATAAAGATTTAAATCTCTTCTTAAGACTATCTTTAGGTGCAGACATGGAAGCTGAATTTGTTATAAAAAACGGGGAACTGATAGAAAAGAAAGACGCAAACGTTTCTGTTTATAACAAATCATTTTTCTTCGATTTTGTGGTTTATTCGAATATCAAGGTTGTTCAGGGAAAGATGTTCATACCCAAGCTTGAAATAGAAAAATTATTTGAGTCTGCAAAAACACTAGGAATAGAGCACGAATTCACCAAAGAAAACATTTTGAAGTGGATGAAGACACTGATCGGAAAAAATGACATGAAAGATGCGCTTGTAAGATTGCTTTTGATCGGAGGATATGAAGATAATGGACCTATAATCCTCTTGTTCCCGGTTGGTCTTACGTTTTATCCGAAGAAGTTCTACAATAACGGTGTGAAACTGGTAACATACCAAGGAGAAAGATTCATACCTACTGCAAAGAGCAAGAGTTTGTTGTTAAATTACATTGCGTACCGGGAAGCGGCAAAAAAAGATTCGCTGGACGCGCTGCTCGTAGACAAGAACGGGAACATAACAGAAGGCACGCGTACCAGTCTTTTTGCAATTAAAGATGATACTTTAATAGCACCGCCGGCTGAATATGTACTGGAAGGCGTTACGAGAAAAATAATACTGGATATGGCCCCCAAGATAATGAAAGTGAAAAAGGAGAGTATACCTTTAAAAGACATAACAAATTATGATGCGTTCTTTATCAGCGGGACGAGTATAAACATAATGCCGGTTGCTCAGATAAATCATATAGTCCTAAAGAATGACAAATGGGAAAAAATAAAAGAACTCCAGCATCTCTTCAAGGAATACTGTAATGACGAATCAAATCTCGAGTATTAATTCTTAAAACTTATACCTTCACATGAGATTAAAAATCCATTTTCTTCTTCCTCTATTCTGAATTCAATATCCAGAAACTTCCCTATAATGAACATATTGGTCCTTGCATGGTCTGTTATTTCCGGAGTTTTTATTATGGATTTCCCTTTTGCAAGAGCCATGAAGATCAAGAGCTGATCTGACATATGCGGATCTACAGGACATCCGCTTTTTATATAACCAACAATAGTTCCTGTTGTATATTTTCCAAGTAATTCCGCTTTCAAACCGGGAGCACCGAGACCATCAGAACCTATGGCAACCATAGGATGAGCCTTTGCAGAAAGGACCAACCCGCAGCCGGTGTTTATAGCTTCACAGTAAAGCGTTTTGATTTCTGATTCGAATCCATATTCTTTAAGGAAATTCACCGCTGCAGTACGCATTCTTTCACCAACTTTCGCATTTCTGAGCTCCCTGGTCGCAACAGAGACACCTTTTATCATCCCAATTGATGGTATTGTATCTAATTTTATCGGGGAAAGACATGATTTCGGAGGGTTAAAAATACACACAACCTTTGCCCCGCCGGATGGATAGAATCCATATCTGACTATATCCAAGGAAATGTCGTAGCCCATATTTCTTAAAACAGGTAATAAGACATGCTGGGTATACTGTAAAGGTGGGGCATATTTGCCGAAAACGGCACCGCCATCTATGTTGACCCTTAACCTCTTTTTTGATTTCAGGATTGCCGGTGTAAGCATCTGGAGAGCGAGTCCCGTAGAGCCTGCTGTCTCTATATGGATATTCAGTGCATTGGATACAATTAACTCTTTGGGCTCAAAAACAACTTCCTTTGAGCCTATTTTTGCGTTCTCGAGATTAGCGTTGCAGAGTTCCGCACAGGCCATTATACTTTTCAGATGCTGGGTCCGAAGGCCGGGATTCTGTCTCCCCCTTCTTATATTGGACATGTGAAAGGGTTTGTCTGTCAGAACAGATAAGGCTCCTGCTGTTCTTAGCATCTGACCTCCACCTTCACCATAAGAACCGTCAATCTCTATAATATTGATCACCAAGAATCTCATTTCGGATATGAAATAATAAATAATAGATGAAATCGTAATATTAATTTCTGTTAAACACTAATAACTTCACCGTTACTGGGAGCAGAGGCATCAAAACCATGATCGTTTTTCAGTTCTTCTGCAAAATCCTCGGTGAATTCCCCGTGCACAAGTATAATCTTTTCAGGGTTTGTTTTTTTATAGAAATCTATCAAATGGCTTCTGTCCGTATGAGCCGATAAATCAAGAAAATCGAATCCCATATGGGATTTGACATCAATGTTTTCATTTACATATCTTCCCGTGTCCTTGAAAATCCTTCCGACTGTCCCTTCTACCTGGAAACCAGTCAAGACAATTGAACAGTCTTTTCTTTTGTGAAGATGTTTCATGTAATATCCAATCGGTCCGCCGTTCATCATCCCGGACGTGGTTATGATTATACAGGGTTCCTGAATTACAGACGCTCTTTGTGAATCCCTTCTCGCTTTTCCGGCAGATCCAAATGCTTCTGAAAGTCCTTCCGGGTTTCTTATAGAATCAGGATACATGAGGGTTTTTTCGGTAATACGGATACCCATACCATCCATTATGATAGGAAATCCAAGGTCTTTTAATATCAGCAGGAGTTCTTGTGTCCTGCCGAGCGCAAAAGCAGGCAAAACCAGTACCCCGTCATTGTAAAGAGTTTCCTGGGCTATAGTTTTGAGCCTGTTTTCAAGCTTTTTCCTATCGGGATGATCGGCATAAGAATACGTCGATTCTGAAATAATGGTATTAATATTTTCAAAGGAATTGAAACATCCCTTCATAAGTTCCGTATCGATGAATTTTATATCGGCCGTATAAAGTATCTTCTTCTTTTTTGTTTCAAGTATTGTCTGGGAACTCCCTGGTATGTGGCCCGCGGACTCGAAAACGATTTTTGATTTTCCTATCTCTACGCTTTCTCCATTCTCCATTGTCTGTGTGCTCTCTTCCATCAATTTTATGTGAACAGGCAGAAACTGGGGTTTCATGCCTTTCATTTTCTGGACATGCAAAGAATCTTTGAGAAGTTCATAAGTGATGTCCTTGGTTGCGGCGGTCATGAAAGTCTTCCCTTCATAACCTATAGAATAAAGCTGCGGAACGAGACCGGAATGATCAATATGTGCATGTGATATAAAAACACCATCAATATTCAACGGAGGAGTTATGGGAACTCCTCCCTCCTGAACTTCTATTCCATAATCAAACAAGAATTTTTCCGAGCCCGTATCGAGAAGGATTGCAGATTTTCCGACCTCCCTACCGGAACCCAATATACGAACATCAATCATGAAAAGGTATATGGGTTTCAACTTATAAATAGGTGCCAATCAAAACAAACTTTCAGATTCCTTGAGCATTTCCCTTTCCCTGCCGCCCCTATTTGCCGCGGTTTCAAGCATGCGTATTCGGTTTTTCAAAGGGAGATTAGTATAGAAAAATTTTGTAAAGGTGTCTCCTTCAAACGGGTTTACTATCCACAGATGAGCTGTTGCAGCCGGGCCTTTTATCTTTTCATGTTTTGCTATTGCTTCTATCTTACGAAGAGCTGTAGCGAGAGCCATGGGATTTTTTGTTATAACAGCTCCCTTGTTATCAGCCCTGTATTCAATTCTTGTAGTCAAGAAAGTTCTTGTTATAACAGCTGCAATTGATCCGAATATAACCATGAAGATTATTCCCAATATCTTTTTGGCATTTCTTTTTGGATTACTTTCGTAAAAAGCCCAGTAGGCTTTCTGACCTATATAAGAGATTATATACGATACTATCGCGACAGATCCCAGAAGAGTCATATCGTTCCTATGAAGATGACCAACCTGATGTGAAAGAACGCCTTCAATTTCATCCACACTAAGGTCAAAAATACCTTTTGTTATCACTATTGTCGAATGTGAAGAACCCCTTCCAACGACAAAGGAATTCGGTATTCGGCTGTCGATTACATATAAAGACGGTTTTTTTACTTCCCCCTCAAATGACAGTTTGTTCAATATTTTATCCAGTTCTTCGTTTTCCAGTCTTTTTGCTCCGTAAATTTTGATCAGCATCTTTTCGGCAAAAACGTAACTAGTAAGTAATATTATGATCGATAACAGAAAGGCAACATAAAATCCTATTATGTTCCCCAAAAACCATCCCAGAAGTAACAAAACCGTTATTAACGATGTTAAAAATCCGGCAGTATACAACATATTAAATTATTGATTTAAAATGAATAAAAAGAAGGTGTTATCAGCTCATGACAATTCCGTACAGTCCTGAACATTTATCATTTGTGCGCACGTTTCAGAATATTCCACACCGTCCCGGACTACCCTGTACTGGGTACTAGTCCATCCGGGAGGCAGTTCACCTGTAAGTTTGCATGCACTTGCTGCACTTGACCTGCAAAGGTTGGCCCTTGATGCAAAATCACCCGTGGGACCTATTCCCTGACCGAATATCGTCAGAAGAACCAATGCAATGACAAGTATGACAATTGCCGCAATGACTATCATTATCGACTCTTTCATAGAATAATATTGGATTTGAAGAGTATATATATTTTGAAATGAGTAGTTAATCCGGTCCGGAACCAAATTTATTTATATCTTTAAGTTCCTTAATTTCTTCAAATTCAAGGTGATTTGATGAAAATAATATTTTTAGGTCCTCCTGGATCAGGAAAAGGCACGGCAGCATCGAGACTTTCGCCAAAATTAGGAATTCCTCATATATCAACGGGAGATTTGTTCAGAAAAAACATAAAAGAGCAAACAGAAATCGGAATGGAAGCAAAACGGTATAATGATGAGGGTAAACTAGTTCCGAATGAAATTGTTGTAGAAATGTTAAAAAACAGATTAATCCAAGAAGACTGCAAGAATGGATTCATTCTTGACGGGTTTCCGAGAACGACACCTCAAGCAGAAATGCTTGAAGACATAACGGATATTGATGTTGTAGTCAATATGGTAGTGCCCAATGAGATTGTAATAGCGAGAAATTCAGCAAGGGTGAGCTGTTCAAAATGCGGGGAAATTTACAATCTGAGAACAATGCCCACAAAAGAAGAGGGTATATGTGATAAATGCGGAGGCCCCGTCGTCAGAAGACCTGATGATGAGCCAGAAGTAATAAAGAAACGTCTTGATGTCTATAAGGAACAGACAGAACCTTTGATAGAATTCTATAAAAATAAAGGCCTCACCAGAGACGTCGTTTGCAACGATATTGATCAGACACCGGAGCAAACGCTAGAAGATGTCTTGAAAGTTTTGGAAGAATTCTCTTCCTGATATTTTTCTTTCCGCTACCTATTAATACATTACTAATATAATTATTTCTTATGACAGCTGAATTTACGGTCACGCCATGGGAAGTTAAGGGTAACATTGATTATGATAAACTGATTCAGGAATTCGGGGTTTCAAAGATAGACGAATCCCTTCAGAAAAGAATAGTAAAGCATACCGGTGAGCTTCATCGTTTCATAAGAAGGAACATATTCTTCGCGCACAGGGATATGAAATTCATCCTTGACGAATACGAGAAGGGAAATAAATTCTTCCTTTACACGGGACGCGCCCCTTCTGGGGACGTTCACATAGGCCATCTGGTTCCATGGATATTCACAAAATGGCTTCAGGATAAATTTGATGTGGAATTGTGGTTCCAGTTCCCTGACGAGGAGAAATTCCTTTTCAAGGACGACCTAACATTTGATGATGTGGATAAATATCTTTATGAAAACATGCTGGATGTAATAGCCGTGGGTTTTGATCCCGAAAAGACGCATTTTATAATAGACACAAAACATGCAGGACTAATGTACAGGGAAGCAGTAAAGGTTGCAAAGAGAATTACATTCTCAACAACGAGATCTGCTTTCGGGTTTACTAATGAAAATAATATAGGCTCGATATTCTATACGGCGATGCAGGCAGTTCCTGCGTTCCTTCCGTGCGTTATAAAAAAGAAAAAGATACCATGTCTTATACCGCATGCGATAGACCAGGACCCTCATTTCAGGGTTTCGCGCGATGTGATACCGAAACTCGGATTTTACAAACCCGCATCCATACAGTGCAGGTTCCTGCCAGGACTAGGAGGAATGACAGAGGACGGGAAGATGTCAAGTTCGGCGGGTGAGACTGCAACGATATACGCAACAGATGACGCGAAGACAGTTAAAAATAAAATAAACAAGTACGCTTTCTCGGGCGGACAGGCAACAGTGGAAGAGCATAAAAAACTTGGAGGAAACCCGGACATAGATGTCGCATATCAATGGCTCACGTTCTTTGAAGAGGATGACGACAAACTGGTTGATATTTACAATAAATACAAATCCGGTGAAATGCTTTCAGGCGAATTAAAGGGTATACTTATCGAGAAACTGAACAAATTCCTTGAAGAGCATCAAAAAAGAAGAGGAAAAGCGAAGAAAATCGTTGATAATTTCATCTATAAAGCATACATGACTCTTTCCAGTTTTCTAAAAACTCTTCCTCAGCAAAATGCAAC
>CAZKOV010000022.1:0-13177 GCA_964554465.1 uncultured archaeon | reverse complement strand
GCCAGCTGGAAGCAGCATCAGAAATGAATGTTCATCAATCAACCTTCCAGAGAACTTTGGCACGAGCAAGAGAGAAGATTGCGGATGCTTTGGTTAATGGAAAGGCAATAAAAATCAAGGGGGGTGATTACGAAATGCCAGGAGGAGATGGAACAGGTCCCTTTGGGGGCGGCAGAGGCCGTATGGGCGGATCTTTTGCAGCAGGACCTCAGGGAAAATGTGTTTGTCCAAAATGCGGTTTTGAGACAACCCATTCAAGAGGCCAACCATGCAACCAGATGAAATGTCCAAAATGCGGAACTCTCATGACAAGAGGACAGTAAAGGTGATAAATATATGAAAATAGCAATCAGTGTTCAGGAAGACACAATTAATTCTTTGATAGATCAAAGATTTGGAAGATGTAAATATTTCTTAATAGTCGAATCAGAAAACAATGAGATTAAGAACATTAAGGCTGTTGAAAATCAGGGTGCTTTGCAGGGTCACGGTGCCGGGATAAGGGCTTCCCAGCAATTGGGAGAGTTAGGGGTTAATGCAGTGTTAACAGGAGATCTTGGACCTAACGCGACAAATGTCCTGAAGGAGCTGGGAATTAAATCCTACCATGCGTCAGGTAGTGCAGAAGATGCACTGAAAAAATTCAATAACAATGAATTGGAGGAAATTGATAAGGTATCACCTCCACATCCGGAAATGAATCAGGTAGTAAAGGAAACAAAGACGGAACGGATATTCTTCCCGTTACTTGAGAATAAAGGTAAAGATTCAGAAATAAGTACCCATTTCGGACATGCACCTTTCTTCGGGCTTTATGATGTCAGGAATGATGAACTGAAGATAATTGAGAATAATCTGGATCATTCAGACCCGGCAAAAAGCCCTATAGATCAGATTCAGGAAACAATGCATCCCACCACAATTTTTGCAAAGGAAATTGGAGGAAGAGCAATGGCCATAATCAGACAAAAAGGAATGGAAGTAAAAACGTCGTCTCACAAAACCGTAGGCGAGGCAATTGCCAACTTAGACAAATTACAGGAACAGACAAAGAGTTGCGGTCAGGAAAAAAGTATGGAATGATTTAATATGACAAAAATAATTGGAATAACCGGAGGCAAGGGCGGTACAGGAAAATCCACTGTAGCGACCGCTCTTGCATATTCATTCTCTAAAGAGAAGAAAGTTCTTTTGGTGGATGCAGACGTCGATTGCCCGAACGATCATCTTCTTTTGGGAATTAAAAGGAGCCATGAAAGGGAGGTCCTTCAAAGAATACCCAGATGGGACCTTAACAAATGCACAAAATGCGGTCTGTGCGGAACCGTTTGTAAGACGAATGCCATAGTTTCGGTAAAAGGCAATAATCCCATTTTTATGAAACCGCAATGCAATGGATGTGGATCCTGCGTTGCGAAATGTCCGGCCGATGCAATAGGCTGGGAGAAAAAACATATAGGTGACATCTACACCGGTTCAGGAAACGGGATTGATCTTTTATCCGGAGAACTGGATTCCGGGGAACCGATTTCTGAATTTATTGTGAACGCATTGAATGACATAATAGATGAAAAAGGCAGAAATTACGATTACATAATCGTAGATACTGCCGCAGGAACGCACTGCCCCGTCATCGCAGCTCTGGAGAAATGTGAAAAAGCCTTTGCTGTCACCGAGCCAACACCTCTTGGGCATCATGACCTTAAATCAATTCTTGAGCTTCTGAAAGAAATGAAAAAGGATGCCGGAATAGTAATCAATCGCTCGGATATAGGTGACGAGGCAATAATTGAAAACCTTGCATCGGATTTCGGTTTTCCTGTTGTTTCAAAAATACCCTATTCTAAGGAAATCGTAGACAGTTATGTGAACGGGAATCCGATCGAAAATGAACAGATAATGAAGATTAAAGAGGTGTCTTAGAAATGAAAAAAATAACAATACTTTCAGGAAAAGGCGGGGTCGGTAAGAGCAGTATAACGGCTTCTCTCGCCGTGACCATTGCAAAGGATAAAAAAATTGTTTGCGCCGACTGTGACGTGGATGCCTCTAACCTCTCTCTCGTTTTAGGGGCAACGGATTTTGCGGAATGGAAAGACCTCTCTACAAACGAGAAGGCCGTTTTCGATCATGAAAAATGCACATCATGCGGAAAATGTGCAGCTGAGTGTTATTTTGATGCGATTGAAATGAGGAACGGGAAACCTTTCCTAAGGCCATACAGCTGTGAAGGCTGCGGTCTCTGCGAAATCATATGTCCTTCGGGAGCGGTAAAGCTTCAGAAAATAAACAACGCAAAAACGGGCCATGCGGAAACAAAATACGGCTTCCGGGTTTACTCTGCACAACTTAATACCGGTCAATCGGGTTCAGGCAAGGTCGTTTCAGATGTCAGGAAAAGGGCGGAAAGTGCCTCTGATGACGCTGAAATGATGCTTATCGATTCTGCCGCCGGTATCGGGTGTCCTGTGATTGCTTCAGTGACCGGAACGGATTATGCAATCATCGTCACGGAGCCAACACCTTCAGGGATATCTGACATGAAAAAGGCATTTGAAATCGTTAATCATTTCAACATTCCATGCAGCATAATAATAAACAAGTATGATCTCAGTAAAGGGCAGACAGAACTTGTCGAGGATTTTGCAAAGATGAAAAACATCAGCATTCTTGCAAAAATTCCTTTTGATAAAAAATTCGCTAAAGCCCTGACGGAAATGGTTCCTATAATAGAATATGAGAAAAGTTATGAGAGTCTCTTCAATGATATGAAAGAGAAACTGATGAAAGAATAATTTATCTTTTCGAGGTGATGTTTATGACCAGTTATGAAACAATTGCACGGGATTTGGAAGAAAAAGGATATAAAAAAGGCAGGTTCTTAGACCTGGGAACAGGGTATGAAAGCGGGTTTGGACAGCGCGTAAAACAACTTGCCAGCGACTTAGGTGTCAATAGTTTAGATACAGACGGGTTCCTTATTCTTGGTTATAAAGAAGGAAAGGTTGATAAAGGGAAACCGGGAATTCTGATCGATCTGCTCATTCTGGATGAGAATATTAAAAAAGACGGAAGGTTGGTTAGGATGGGTTTTAATGTAGAAGGTTTTAACGAGTATGTAAACGGAGATTCTTTCAAGTTTAATGATGACAAAATACCAGAAATAATGGAGAAATATAAAGACTATCTTCAATAGCGACTCACCCGGAGTTCGGTAAATCGGAGATTATTTTGTGGCATTTTTTGTTTCGATTAACATAATTTATTCTAATTTTTTACAAAAAAATTTACTCATATAAATACTAATTGTGCAAAGCCCTCTCTACCGTTAACTTTATATATCTAATGAATATATATTCATTATAGTAATGAATAAATATTCAAAATAGGAGGTTATGAATATGCCATCAGGAGACGGGACAGGTCCTAACGGAATGGGATCTATGACAGGAAGAGGTCTGGGATTTTGTGCCGGTTTCAACACCCCGGGATTCACCAGAGGAACTCCGAGAGGAGGAAGAGGATTCGGCCGTGGCTTCGGAAGAGGCTTTGGCAGAGGCTTCGGCCGTGGTTTCTGGGCACCGGTACAACAGGGTGGACAGCAGTCAGTTCCCTTACAGAGGCCTTCATTTGAGCTTACAAAAGAACAGGAAATAGCAGATTTAAAGGCTGAAAGGGAATTAATACAAAGAGATCTCGATGCCTTGAACAAAAGGCTGTCTGAATTAGAAAAAAAGTGAATCCTATGTGCCCCAGACCAATGCATTTTAGGAGGGTTTTCTCGGAACCCTCTGTCAATTTTTTTAAACCTGCAGGGACCCCACTGAGAGGTTTGACAGAAATAATACTTACAGTAGATGAGCTTGAAACCATTCGCCTGAAAGATTATGAAGGGCTTGACCAGACAAAATCCGCGGGAAGCATGAAAATATCACAACCTACATTCCAGAGAATATACAATTCCGCGCGTAAGAAAATTGCCGATGCAATCGTTAATGGGAAAGCAATAAGAATAGAGGGAGGTTGCTACAGGATAGGAAGAGGCGCCTTCGCAAGAGGATTCGGCCGCGGAAGAGGTAGAAGAGGCGGACGGATATAAATAGAATTGTTTTTTATCTGCTCATGAACCTTCTCAGGGCAGGATTCATGTCTTCCATGTGCTGAGCCGCTATCTGTTCATAAAGCTGGTATATGATCATTGTTGCTAAAAGAAGACCTGTACCGGTTCCTATTGCTAATGTGAAATCCGCATAAGCTGCAACAAAACCGACACCCGCACCGCCTATGACTGCAAGAGGCGGTATGTATTTGTTCAATACCCTTTCTATTACGCGTATGTCTCTTCTGTAACCCGGAATCTGGAGTCCCGTGGACTGTATCTGCTTGGCGACCGAAGCCGAATCCATTCCTGCAGTCTGTACCCAGAAGATTGAGAATATCATCGCGCCTGCGACCATGACAAGGGAATACGTTATTAGCCTTGCAATATCCATCATGGGCACGTAAGCAAGCGATGTGAGGCCCATTGAAATTGAGAATGCGTACCAGACTATGCCGCCGAGAACGCCAAAACCCGCTGAGAGTTTCCATCCCATGCCCTTCTTCTTCAGATAATATGCCGCCACAGCCCCGAGGAGCGCGAAAAGGCCTATCATTACCATGTATCCTGCAACGGCCTGGCTCCGTGGCGGGAACAAAAGGTAAACAATACCGCCTGTTATGTTGCCCTGCGAATCGAATGTCCCCAGCCAGCTTGAACCCGTCTTTGAAAGCATGTTTGCGAACATCTGGACGTTGGCAATAAGTGCGCCGATGAGTATGACGGGCATGTTTGACGTGTAGAAGAACTTGAGGGGCCATCTTCTCCCGAATCCCCTAATAGAACCGAAAGCAAGAGGAATCTCGATCCTGATTGACTGGGTGTAAACGACTATGATGAACACTATTATGGTTGCAAGAATAGGCGTGACCGTAATGAATGCGGCTATCGGGTCAGTGCCTAGCTGCCATATGGCGTTCAGTAAAAGGCCCGAAGGTGCTTCGGCGACGCTCGGGAAAGTCCCGCTTTGTGTAAGTGGATTGAAAGTCCGTACGATTATTCCCTTGGCAACTCCCGCAACGATGAAAAGGCTTACCCCGGAACCGAAGCCCCATTTCGATATGACTTCGTCCATGAAGATTATAAGTATGCCGCCGGCTGTAAGCTGGATTATGACGAGCCCTATGAGAGACGGTACCTGCGCAGGTATCGCGCCCATGAGAACGTAGATTGCGGCCTCAATCAGACAGAGCACCAGGGCAAAGAGTTTTTGCGTTCCCTGAAACAGCAGTCTTCCTTTTTCCGTGCCCAGATCCCAAGGAATGAGCTTCGAACCCACGAGTAACTGTAAAATAATGGATGCCGTGACTATGGGACCTATACCCAGCGTGATGAATGAACCGAACGATGAACCCAGAAGGATTTCAAGGAATTCGAAATTGAGGACCGCGCTCTCGTTGATTCCGTAAATCATTATCTGGGACATTACGAAGTAGAGGATGAGTATGATTCCCGTCCATTTTATTTTGTCCTTGAATGACAACTTCTTTATCGGATCAGTGATTCCCGGTATTCTCTGCAGAAGTCCAAGATAAAATTCCTCAAGCGTCATCAAAATCACGATTATATAAGATTAGGTTATTTGCATATATTAAAACTTCTTCATTCGGTCTTGGTTTCTTCGGCAGGAGCTGGTTCCTCTGTCGAGGATTCTTTAACAGAAGCTTTCGTTTCCACGATTTTTCCTCCCGCGGCCTCGAGTTTCTCCCTCGCTTTCGCCGAAAACACATCGGCATGAACTGTCAGGGGTTTTGAAATATTACCCTTCCCAAGGACTTTATCGTAACCGTGCTCTCGGAGTTTTATCTCTTTCTTGCCTGACTTGTCGGCAAGTCTCTGGAGTTCGCAGAGGTTTATGGTCTTCAGTTTCTTTCTTATTTTGGACTTGAAGCCGTATTTTCCTATATGGCCGGGCTTCTCTTTGAGGAATTTCACGAACCTGTGGGCTTTCGCGCCCGTCATCCCTCTTCCGCCACGGGAACCGGCCCCTCTTCTTTTTTTGTGAGAACCGCAGCCGTGGGTTCTGCTTCCTCTGTATTTGCTTGTTTTCCTACTGACCATGAAAATCACATCATTCTTTCCAGAAGATCGTTTATCTTATCCTTCCTGTAACCCAGATCACCTTTCGGGTAATTGCGTCTCGTTGCCTTGTACCCTTTCAGGGGCGGGTTAAGCCTGAGGACGGGGATCATGTCCTTTACCTTGAGGCTGCTCGCCTTTTTAATTTCATCGACGTATCCCTTTACCTTTGGTTTCTCTATAGGATTGTTACCCTTCAGCCTTCCTCTTTTTTCAACGAGTTTTTCAAGAATCTCCGGTTTCACTTCGCCCCACGTTATGAAATTCTGGGCCTTGATAAGCATGCCTTTTGTTACATCGTTTTCAGGGAGAATCACACAATGGTTGGGTCTTCCCAGACGGAGCATTTTCAGCGTGTCAGAAACCTGACTGCGAACACCGACGGTTCCCCTTACTCTCACCACAGCAAACATAAAAACACCTATTTCTTTTCTTCCTTAGGTTCCACTTCTTCAATAACCTCTTCCTTAGGTGTCATCTGAACTTCGGCTTCCGTGGAGCTTTTATCGCCTTTTCTCGAACTCAGTTTTTTTAATGCATCAAAAATGGCATAAGCGAGATTTTTCCTTGTCCCTGTCTGACCCGAAGCATTGACCCATATATCCTTTATTCCTGCCATATTGAATATCTTTTTGGATTCCTTATCCGAAACAACCCCGACGCCCTTTGGTGTCGGCTGGAATTTAACAGTAACGGATCCTCTCTTCGCTTCGGTTTTGTACGGTATCGAGTGGTTTCCTCCGCAGTTGCATTCCCACGAGCCACATCCTCTCTTTACACGGATGACATTGAGCTTTGCCTGCTTCGTCGCTTTTTCAATCGCGATCCTGTGCTCCTGTGATGATGCGCCCCCGATGCCTATTACACCATCACCGTTGCCGACAACCACCAAGGCATTCAGCGTCATCCTTCTGCCGGATTTATGCATCCTAGCCGTCATTTTCGTGGCCGTCCTTCTTATACCGCCGCCTTTTCCGGGAGTTCCGCCTATATATATTATCTCCTGCTGGAGGTTGGGTACGAGATAATCAACGATTTCCGGTTCAAGAATGACTTTTCCGGAAGCAAAAACATCATCTATCGTCTTGTATTTTCCTTCTATTACATCCTTTCCTAACTGGGTTCTCGGAACCCAGACCACCTCTTCTTCTTTCCGGGGAAAACGTTCCCTGCGTCTTGATTTATATCTCTCTCTTCTGGCCATTAACATCATCCATAGCTGTTATCCGAATACATTAATTAATCATACCAAGTATTTATAATTTATATTTGTTTGACTTTTTCTACCAGTATTTCACAGAAAGACATATAAATCCTACTATATATCTCTCTTTCCTGAGAAAATCCAGCGCCTGCCGCGAAGGTACCGAAATAGCGGGGGATGGAACTTCAGGCAGACCGCTTAGGGCCAAGCAGCCATGCGCTTTTGAACCAACGACCTCTGGGTATCACACCTTTTTATTTTATCCGATATTATTTCAATTCGGTTTTGTGACAGCGAAAGCTGTCCGTCTTCAGGATATGAGCCCAGCGAGCACTCCAGGCTGCTCTACCCCGCTATACCTACATATTATGACACTAGCGCTTTTAAAGGTAATATAGACCCGCCACTAATAATTATAATATTCTCATGGGGGGACAATTAAACATGAAAGCGATGGTTCTTGAGAAATGTGCTCCGATTGAGGAGTCACCGCTGAAATTAAAAGACGTTCCCATACCCGAACCGGACACTAAAGAAGTCAGGGTGAAGGTAAATGTATGCGGAGTATGCAGAACAGACCTTCATACTATAGAAGGCGATCTTCCGAATCCCGGACACGCCGTCATACCTGGTCACGAGGTAGTCGGAACAGTCGATAAGCTCGGGAAAGAGGCTTCAAAATTCAAGGTTGGAGAGCGGATAGGAATTGCGTGGCTTCGTCATACATGCGGGAACTGTGTATATTGCAAGGCAGGTCAGGAAAATCTTTGTGAAAAATCGGAATTCACTGGTTACCATAAAGATGGCGGTTACGCGGAATATGCCGTAGTTCCGGAAGATTTTGCATATAAAATTCCCTCTGTTTTTACAGATGAAGAGGCCACCACGCTTCTTTGCGGAGGCATAATAGGCTACAGGTGCCTTAAGAGAGCCGGTGTAAAACCCGGGCAAACTATTTCTTTCAATGGTTTCGGTTCATCCGCCCACATAGTCATTCAAATAGCAAAGCACTGGGGATGCAAGGTGTATGTCGTTTCAAGAGCAGAAAAGCATCAGGAACTCGCGAGAAAGCTGGGAGCCGACTGGGTGGGAGAAAAGACGGTAAATCTTCCCGTATTCGTGGATGCTGCCATAATCTTCGCTCCTGCAGGCGATATTCTTTTACATGTCCTTGAAAAACTAAGAAAGGGCGGAACCGTGGCTTTGGCAGGTATATACATGTCCGATATACCCCAGATGAACTATGAAAAGCACCTTTTTTACGAAAAGAATATCCACAGCGTAACTTCTAACACCAGAAAAGATGGAGAGGAACTGTTCAGGATAGCCGCGGAAATACCCATAAAGCCTAATACAACCGCATATCCTCTCGAAAAAGCAAATGAAGCTTTACAGGACTTAAAACACGATATGATTGAGGGGACGGCCGTTTTGGTTTTAGAAAAATAATTATCTATACATGAGTTCCATTAATCTGGTATCATCGTTTCCTGGTTCTTCAAAAACCCATTTTCTTGGTTGCGGAAAGCCACCTGAACGTTCTTTATTTAAAGCGGTTATATTATTCCTGTATATGTCAAGATGGACACTTAAAGATCTTCCTGACGGGTCGTTCGTTGCTGCCCAGATGGCCATAAACAGCGGCAAAGTACTGTAAGTCATAACTAAAATATCACCATAAACATTATAAATCTTTTACTCCTTTTTAATCACTAATTCTATATCTTATATGAAGATTATCCTCGATATAAGAAACCAGTTTCTTTTTATTTTCCTTCATTTCCTTGGTGAGCTTCTCCGATTCGTCTTTGTTGCGCCTGAGTTCTTTCTCGACTTTCTCTGTTTCCGATTTGATTGTTTCTATATCGTTTTCTATTGAAGCCTTCCTCTTCCTTACCGCCTCGAGAGATTTGATTTCCTTTTTCATTTCCTCAAGGGATATCAGCATTCCCGTGTACTTCTCCTTGATCCCTTTGACTTCCCCGGATTTTATTTTCTCCGCAAACGATGCTATCTTCTTCGCATCCTTCTCGGCAAGGCCGACGTCCTTTTCGTTTTCATGTTTTGCAACTATCCTTATGACGTTCTCGACCTTGTTCTCTCCCCCGCCGGAAAGGCAGACATCAACCGGGGAGCTTAAGAATTCGCTTATAACTCTGGCCTCACTGGCCTCAGCTTTATGTTTTATCTTTTTCAAAGGACGGTTCATTGTATTGAGCTCTTCGGAAAGCTTCAGTTTTATTGAGCCCGCTTCCTTTTCCGTGTCAGCAATGTTCTTTTCCAATGCAGTCAGTCTCTTCATGTCCGTTCCGTTCTTCAGGTCTGTAAGATTCTTTTCCCTTTCCGCCTTCATCTCGTCGAGATGTCTCAGCTCCTTCTCCATCTTTCCGACATTCTCCAGGCATTTCCCGTTTTCATTCTTTTTCTGGTTGACCTCATCAATCATCTTATTGACGTCGCCCTTTATCTTCAGAGCGCTTTTTTCTTTGGTCAGATCTTTCAGCGATTCCAGATATTTGTTTATTTCGCCCATACTGGATACGACTTTCTTCATGCTGTCCTTGAAATAATTGGAAAGTATGTAATTCTGGCGCATATCCGTCGTGTTTGCACCACCGATAAATCCGGTCATATCTTTGACATAGTCGTTAATTGCATCTGCCGTCATTTCGGCTATTTTCTTTTGCGAATCAATTGAAGCGATGAATTTTTTCAGCCATCTGTCCTTGATCATGTTTATTCTCGTATATGTCTTATCAGTCTTCTCGAAATAAGTATCCTTCATCTTCTCCGCGGCTTTCTTTATCTCTTTTAGCTGGGCATCAATATTGACGCTTGCCTTTTCTATCTCTTTCACTGAATTCTCTATATCCGCAGCCAGCTTTTCGGAAACGGCCTCCATTATCCTGTCGAATTTTATCTGCTCATCAGTCACTTCGGGAGGCTCTTCCGCCTCCTTCTTTTTGAAGATATCAAAGAAACCCATATGTACCATTTAGAGTTTAGGGACTAATATTTAAATGTCGGTTTATCCAGTCATAGATATGGTAATAGTTATAGGTTCTGATGAACATAAAGATTTTGTTTCGTCTGTAGCAAATAAACTGGACAAATCAAAGGTCTTTTTCTATCATAAAACACAGTTTAAGGGATTTTCTTCGGGTGATATCAAGATTGGCGAGCACAAGATTTCATTTCCTGAAAAGTTGACAGAAGAACTCAAAAAAGATGATAAGGTCGTCCTGATTGTCAGGGGAAAGCACAGTAAATGGAATTCGGATGCCTTGTTCCTAGAAATGTGTCAGCTGGTCGACACGTTAAAAAATGGTGGACCTAACATGAAGGAAGCAAAAGCAAAAAGATTGTGCCTGGTTCTCCCAAGAGAGGGTTACGGAAAACAGGATCATATGTTCAGGGGGGAAGACGGAAATGTAACCTATGGGGAATCATTTACCAGTGTTATGCAGAGAAGAATCCTGAAGAATCTCGGAACTGATCTGATGATCACAGTCTATCCGCATGATTTCAGGCCGGAAGACGACAGGGAAGGCTGGATAAAGACGGCCTGCTCCAAAAAAGACCCTTCAAAGGTTTTATTGGGGAATGCGGAAATTAGGGATAAGGATGTCCGGATTATTCAGGACTGGACCGATTTTGCCTGGTCTGTAAATCCTGTTTCGATTATTTCTGATTTCTTCAGGAAAAAAAATATAAAGATCGATTCTGTTGTGGCAGCGGATAAGAGTGCCTACGGTTTCTCAAAATTCGTTGCCGGTGAATTGGGAGTGGAGTGTATATTGATTGAATCGCATCGCTCCAGAGACGATACAACAAAAATTACATGTGAGACCGAACCGAATCTGAAGCTGAAAGGAAAATCGGTCCTCCTTCCTGATGACATGATTTTAACGGGGAGCAAGATCTTCCATGCGATAGATTGCCTGAGATCAGAGGAAAATGACTGCCCAAAGGAAATCCATATCGCGGTTATCCATGGCGAGATGACCGGAAACACTTATGAGAAACTATTGGAGAGAGACGTGAAAGTATACTGTTCGAACAGCATAGCTAATCCCGTTGAATTTATGGACATGACACCGGTTTTAGCGGAGAGAATTAATCGGTTGTTTCTAAGATGAAATTATGGTAAAGAGAGAAAGCATTTTGATAGGAGGCATCGACGAAGCCGGGCGCGGTCCTGTCATAGGCCCGCTTACGGTTGCCGGTGTTTCTATTCATAACAACGAAGAGAAGAAGCTGGTTAAAATCGGTGTCAGGGATTCCAAAGAACTGACACCGGAACGGAGAGAAGAACTCGCAAAGAAGATTGAAAAGATTGCAAAGGATATTTTTGTAATCCATGTCGCTCCCTGCAGGATAGACAATTATCTGTTAAAACAGAAAAAAAACCTCAATGAAGTTGAAATAATAAAATTTGCAGATATCGCCGACCTTCTGCGCGCAGATAAATTATATGTGGACTGCCCTGAAGTGAAAACCGAAAAATTTGCAAAGAGGCTTCAACTAAAGATGGCGAACAAAAAAACCGAGATAATTGCGGAGAACAAGGCTGATTCGAAATATCCCGTCGTGGCGGCTGCATCCATAATTGCGAAGGTCTCCCGGGACGAAGAGATTGAAAAGCTCAGAAAGGAGCATGGTGTAAGAGGCTCTGGTTATCCGTCGGATGATGAAACGATAGCGTGGATGGAGGAATATCTGGATAAGCACAAGAAATTCCCTGAACGCGGTCTTGTGAGATTTTCATGGGACACCACAAAAAAGATGCTTGCGAAAAAGAAGCAGAAGAAATTGTTTGGTTTTTTCAGGAAATAGAAGTTCAAATAAATACCCAAAGACTTAAAAACGACGTTTTTAATTCTATTAAGGTGTTTGGAGGATATATCTGGACGCTGGTATAATGGCTATTAAAAACTATGATGAGGTTCTGCCTCATGTCGCAGCAGAAGATAAAAAAGGAAAAAAACAACGGCTTGTTATTGTTTCCAACCGTCTCCCTGTCAGGATTTCCAAAGAAAACGGAAAAATGGATGTCGAAAAGAGCATAGGCGGTCTTGCCACGGGACTTGGCTCTTTCTATAAATCATTCAATAGTGTATGGGTGGGATGGCCCGGTATTACGACAGATGATCTGGAAAAGGAGGATAAGGAAGAGCTGACAAAAAGACTTGCGGAAGAGAGATGTTATCCCGTCAATCTTTCCGATGAAGATATCGAGCAATATTATAACGGCTTTTCCAACAAAACCATATGGCCGCTTTTTCACTATTTTGCAACATATTCCGAGTATTCAAGAGATTATTGGCATGCACACAGGGATGTGAATCAGAAATTTTTTGAACAGCTAAAAAAGGTGATTAAACCCGATGACATAATATGGATTCATGATTACCATCTGATGTTGCTCCCGAAACTCATAAGGGACAGGTTTCCCGATGCACGCGTGGGGTTTTTCCTGCATATCCCTTTCCCTTCCTATGAAATTTTCCGGACACTCACGTTAAGGAAAGAGCTGCTTGAAGGCATTCTGGGATCCGATTTGGTGGGATTTCATACGTACGATTACGCACAGCATTTTCTGGACAGCGTCCACGGAGTCTTGGGATATGAGCACAGCATGAACGAGCTCATTGTGGGAAATCGTCTCATAAAGGCCGACGTGTTCCCCATGGGAATCGACTATCATGGCATTGAGAAGGCTGTGACAGACCCGGAAGTCGGAGAAGCGGAAAAGAAGATGAGAAAAAGGGTGGGGGACAGGAAGATCATCCTCT
>CAZKOV010000021.1:0-13255 GCA_964554465.1 uncultured archaeon | reverse complement strand
ATATTGTGTGGACAAACGTAGTGGTAAGGAGGTATGGAGGTTCCAGACCGGGGACTGGATATTCTCACCCCCGGTGATATCCGATGAAAGGGTCATAATAGGGTCATTTGACAATTATCTTTACTGCATTGATTCAAATGACGGGAAAGAGATATGGAGGTTCAAATGCGGAGCAGAATTCGTCAATGACGACCCCTTCCCAATTCATGAAAGCGTAGTTTATGCGACTAATTTCGACAACTTCCTGTATGCGATAAACATTGAATCGGGGAAAGAATTTTGGAGGTTCAAATGCGGCAAATACGGGGTAACAGGAACCCCCGTTTATTATAAGAGCAGGTTATATCTTGGTGTAAGGGATGGAATTGCATATTGCATAAACATGGCAGGGATGGAATTATGGAGGTTCAAAGCAGAGAACCTCATAGTGAAGGTCAATGTCATTGATGATATCATGTATTTCGGTGATGAAGGCGGGAATTTCTATGCGCTCAATCTTAACGGTCAATTTCTTTGGAAAACCAGAGCGGAAGCCGCGATATACAGCCGCGCTCTCAAGCATAATAACAAAATTTATTTCGGCTCATGGGACTGCAACATGTACTGCATTGACATGAAGGGTGAGGAAATCTGGAGGTTCACGACAAGCAATCCAAATCCGACAGAACTCCCTCCCGCGTACGAGGCATGGGAAGCTGAAATCGTCATAAAACAGGATAGCATAGAACGGGAGGAGAGGGAAGAAAAATATGTTGCGGATATCAACCTGATGCTGAAGGACAGCGAATATTCCACAAGAAGTGAGTATGCCGGCAAGAGTGAATATGCATCAGACGTCGAATACAAATGATTTTATGTCCCGCTTCTGAATATTAACCATGAATGCCGATTCGGGAGAGTTTGACATAGAACTAACTGACATGCAAATCAAGAAAAAGAAAAACTTTACACGGCACTGGGAAATTGGTTTTGGAGGAAGTATTGTCTGCCGTGCTTCCGTCTATAAGAATTCAGTCTATGTCACAAGCGTGGACCACAACGTTTATGCAGTCGATGCTGAAACCGGAGAAGAGATATGGAGGTTCAGGGCGAACGATGCGCTCATTTCTGATGTTGTACCAACCGAAGATATCTTATACACAGCATCTTATGACTACAATATATATGCGCTGAAAAGGGGGAACGGTGAGTTGTTATGGGCGTTCAGGACTGATGGAGCCATCTTCGGAACACCATTCATATATGGAGAATTATTATGCTGCGGCTCGTCTGACGGGTATGTTTATCTCCTCGAAAGACAGACAGGCAAATTGTTGTGGAGATTCAGAACGGGTAACGGGGTAGATTCAACATCCATTATCTTCGAGGGAAGGGTGTTCGTGGGTTCCATGGATTCATATTTCTACTGCATTGATATTGAAAGTGGAGAGGAAGTCTGGAGGTTCAAGACAGGGGGTGAAATCCTCGTGAGAGCTCCGCCAACCATTTACGAAAATACCGTGTTCTTTTCTTCGATGGATAGTTTTTTGTATGCCCTTGATATTGAAACGGGCAAAGAAATATGGCGCTTTAAGACCGGAAAATACGGAATGTCTGCAATGCCTGTAATATATAAAAACGCCATTTATGCCGGTTCAAGAGACGGGGATTTATTCAGGCTGACAATGCAGGGTAAAGAAGTCTGGAGATTCCACACAGACGGTCCGCTGATATATTCCCTGGCAATAGAGAATGATATCATCTATTTCGGTTCGGAAGACGGGAATTTGTATGTTATTGATGGAAACGGAAAGGAATTGTGGAGATTCAAGACGGAAGGAGCCGTGTGGGCGCCTCCTGTCTTTAAGGGAAATACAATGTTCTTCACTTCAAGAGACTGCCGAGTATATGCCGTAAATATTAAAACCAAGGAACTTGAATGGAAATTCACGACAAGCACGACCCAGCAATCGTATATCCCGCCGCCTTACGAATCATGGGAAGCTGAAATCGCCATAAATAAGGACAGCATAGAACAGCAAGATCTTGACGATAAGTACATTTCCAATCTGAATCTGGCTGCCCTGGACAGCGAATACACTCAATCGGAATACGAAACGAAGAGTGAATATGCCAGTGAGAGCGAGTACAGTTAGTAAACTTTTTATTAGTTCAAGAACAATTATGAAAGGGTTTTTATCGAAGAAAAAAGAACGACCGATAAGATTCAGATAAAAACAATCCATTTTATTGGTATCCCTCCCTTTAAAATTCCGGAGGGAGAAGATGTACCGACTTTTAAGACCTTTAGTCTTCAGGCTGGATCCTGAAATTGCGCACCACTACATAATCAAGGCGGGAAAATATCTTTCAGGAAAACCTTTTAATCAACTTATAGGCTGGAACTATGATTTCAGAGATAAAAGGCTCGAAACGGAATTCTGCGGGATAAAATTCCCGAATCCCGTGGGACTTGCTGCAGGATTTGACAAGAACGGGGAACTTCTGGATTTCCTGCCAAGCCTGGGGTTCGGGCACATAGAGATTGGCTCGATAACAGCAGAACCAAACAATGGAAATGAAAAACCGAGAATCTTCAGACTGCCCAAAGACGAATCGATAATAAACAGGATTGGATTAAACAACGATGGAGCTGATGCAGTTTATGAAAGACTGAAAAACAAGAAATGCAAAGTCCCGCTGGGAATAAATATTGCGAAAACGAATAATCCGGAAATAACAGGAGACGCGGCTGTCAGGGACTACTGCTATACTTTCCAAAAATTATATGGATGTGCCGACTACATAACCCTGAACATCAGCTGCCCTAATACGGAAGATGAAAGGGCATTCCAGAACAAATCGGCATTAAAGTATCTGCTCTCGGAAATAGGAATCAACAGAAGAAAATTTGAAAAAACGAAGCCGGTTCTTGTAAAATTGTCTCCAGATATGACATATAAAGAGACAGATAACATTCTGGACATAACAGAAAATTACGGAATAGACGGATACGTGATAAGCAACACAACCAAATCAAGAGAGAATCTTAACTCGAATGAAAATGGAGGAGTCAGTGGAAGATGTCTGAAGGAAAAATCAACTCAAATGATAAAATATGTAAACAGGCGACTGAAAAACCCAAATATAATCGGTGTCGGGGGAATAATGACTCCTAATGATGCAATAGAAAAGAAGGAAGCGGGTTCAAAGTTAATCCAAGTATATACAGGATTAATTTATAATGGTCCCGGAGTTGTGAAAAGAATTAATAAAAAATGGGTCCGACCGGATTCGAACCAGTGATCTTCGCCACGTCAAGGCGACGTCCTAACCAACTAGACCACGGACCCGCATATTGGAGACGTTCCGCTTTCGCGGACATGAAACAAAATTACAATTTTATACATATATGTTTGATGGGCTCTTCGAGAATTGAACTCGAGATCTCTGCCGTGTGAGGGCAGCGTCATAACCACTAGACCAAGAGCCCACATATTGGGAACATCTTGCATCATGTGCACCTTTGGTGCAATGTATTGCACAATTTTTGTTGTGCATATATCGCAAGCATGAAACTCGAATTGAAATGCGGTTGGATAAAATACAATGTTCTTGGAGGAATAAAAACTTTTTTGGTTTAACCCAATACAGTTGCAATATATGCCGGAAGTTCAAACAGGGCTTTGGATGCTGTTTCTGAGATGAGCATTCCTGCCTGCGGGAATATGCCGATTGCTATGCAAAGCACGACCAGTATGAATATCGGGACCTTCATGGAGAAGGGTATATTTATTGCCTTCTTGTCGGGAGAGAGGAAAACCGAGGAGAACAGTTTTATTGAATATGCAAAAGTGAAACCAGTTATTACCAATGTCACTACTGTGAGAAGTGGGTTCACAGTCCATGTAGCCATGTAAATTAGCCATTTCGAGGCAAAGCCGTTGGTGAGTGGTATCCCTGTGAGTGCCAGAATTCCTACGAGGGATGAAACAAGGAGGAATTCGCTCTTAACCGAGAGATTTCCTAGATTCTCCTTTCCCAAGACATGTATCGCCGCCCCGAAAGACATGAATAAGAGCCCTTCTATGAGGGCGTTATTGAATATCTGATATGTTCCTGCTGTTATTCCCGCAACGCTTCCGAGGCCGAATGCTATAACTATATATCCTGTCTGTGAAATGGATGAATAAGCCAGAAGCCTTGTGATGTTCTTCTGCATGAATGTGAGGAATGCTCCCACGAACATCGTGATTATACCAAGGGCAATAAGTATCCAGTTCAGCTGGATGAGGTTGAATATGAACAAAATCCTCATTATGCAGTACAAACCTATCGCGGCTGACGTTGCAGTGAACAATGCTCCTATGGGTGCAGGTGTCCCTTCAATAGCATCAGGTTTCCATGCGTGAAAAGGAAATATGGCGGCTTTAAGCCCGAATCCCGCAATCATAATTCCCAGCGGGGCATAGAAGACGGGGGATATGAGGATTTTTGAGCTAATATCGGCCATATTCAATGTACCTGTAAGCCCGTACATCAAAGCTATGCCTATAAGGATGAAAGAAGAGGCGAATGAACCCATTATGAGATACTTGAAAGCACCCTCAAGGGCGTGCCTGTCCGAGAAAAACGCAACAAGCCCGTAAGAGGCTATCGAAAGTATTTCGAAGAAGACGTAAAGGTTGAACAAATCGCCTGTAAGGGAAATTCCTATCATTCCCATCGATACTAGACATAATAATGCATAATAACGATGGCTCCTCCTCTTTATGTATTTTATCGAATAGATGACGATTAATGCCGTTATTCCCATTACAAGCAGTGACATGAATACACTGTAACTGTCAAGAACCCAGACTATACCAAAGGGAGGCTGCCATCCGGAGAACGCGAAGACTTTCTCCCCCGCAACCAGAACGACGTAAAGCATCGCAGGGAAGGAGGCCACTAACGCTGTTATCCCTATCCAGTCCTTCTTCAGGGCGAGTGTGAAAAGAGCCCCGATCAATAAAACAGCAACCGGTAGAACTACTAACATAATTAACCTTTCATCCTCCCCACTGATTTTGAACTTAAGGTATTCATGTGCCTGTAAAGCATGACAACTATGCTCAATGCAAGGATAGTTATTCCAAAATCTATTACTATGGACGTCAATACAAGTGCCTGCGGAAGAGGATCAACGGCGAGTGCTGTTATTGAAGCTATGTTCTGTGATGTTATTATTGGAACTATTCCCCCTTCTTTATGGCCGATGTTGATTAAAAGCAGATGGACCGCGTGGCCTATTATCCCGAGCCCTATGACCTTCTTTATTATATTGTCCTTCATCACGACGGCATATATTCCTACTGCCATGAGGGCTGCAACGAAAAGGTAAATCAGATACATATCATCTCCTTGAAAACATATAAGCTATCGTTACAAGGGCCGCCAGCACCATCACTCCCCCCGCGACATTGAGCAGAAGGACATACCCCGCGCTGACTATATCAAAATATCCCATGAGAACGGTCACATAATCCCTGAAGAACATCTCGGAAAGGAGCAGAAACACGAGCACGGCACCGGCAAGAGCTTCCAGAAGATGGAGATTATCCTCGTGAAGTGTCTTCTCGGCGCTCTTTGTGCCGTAGGCGAGTATCAGGAGGACAGCACCGGCAGCGACTATCACACCTCCTGAAAATGATCCCCCCGGTGTGATGTGGCCGTGGAGAATTATGTATGCTCCAAACACCCATATGAAAGGTACGACACCCTTGGCTATCGTTCTTATTATTATATCCATATGCATCATCTAGGATTCGCACGAAGCGATATGACTGTGAATACCCCTACGAGGACCGTAAACAAAACGGTTTCTTCACCCATGGTATCGAAACCCCTGAAATCCCATACAATCGCACTCACGACATTGGCCGATCCCGTATCCTCAAGGGAGTTCCGGATGTAATAATTTGATACGTGGTTGTTTTCATTATATCCGAAAAGGGGATGACTGAATACGGTTATAAATGAGATAAGAAATATGCATAATACCACGATGAAGGATAAGTTTTTCATGGGAATTGTAAATCTGGTTCCATGAGTTTTGACGGCATCCGGTTTTCCTGTACTCATTTTTCCATCCTCTCAGTCTTCTTCACGGTCGCTATGAAAAAGAATGTTGACAAACCTGCTCCGACAGCGGCTTCCGTGAGCGCTATATCGGGAGCAGAGAGCAGGAAAAACAACACGCTTACCATCATTGAGACCACCGCAAGGTATATGGAAGCAAAAAGAAGGTCCTTTGCTCCTACAGCTAATATGGAAAAAACAATCATCGAAATTAGCACAACCAATGTAAGCATGGTTAATTATTGTAAGAGGTTGGTTTTATTGTTTCTCGATTCGTTCCCGGATCGCAGAGATTAATTTTTTATAGTACCATTGAGGTCTTGTCTTGTAGACATCAGAATCAGAGCACCTGATCTGTCTCTCAAAATCATCTATTTGTATAAATCTGATAGAATCAACTTCTTTTTTCTGTATTACAATATCATCCAGAGTTCCCTCAAATAGTACCAGATATATGTTTATTACCTCATCGTCCTTTATTCCGAGACTTCCCTCTGAAGGCGGCTTTCTCCTTGTAAAAACCAATTCAAAATCTTTGGATTCTGCATCAACACCTAATTCTTCTCTAAGTTCTCTTTTTGCGGCATCAATAAAATCCTCTCCTGCAAGAACATGTCCTCCGGCGGATGCATCGAGATATCCTGGCCAAGTATCTTTGTTTAAACTTCTTTTCTGGAAAATCACTTCACCTTTCTTGTTATATAGCCAGACATTGACAGTGCCATGAAGATCACCATCTCTATGCATTTCGCTTTTCATCTTGGATTTCCCAATAGGCTTCCAGTTCTCATCAAAAATCTCCAGAAGTTCATCACTCATAAAATGGTATTAACGATATGTTTATAAAAAGATAGGTAATTTGCTCGAAACATTGTCATTTTTTTATTTTTTGATTATTTTTATTACATTTTACAAATAAAATAAAAGAAAATATTATAAGTCTGGATGGAAATTATTTTATAGTTGTTATGAACCATCATTTAGGTGTAAAATTTGTTACAGAGTTTCTTAAGAAGGAAATCCTTTCAGATTTAAGGCTCGAGGACCTTAAATACTGGATAAGCCGGTTCGGTTTCTATGATCTTTGCCAGCCCTTTGAAGGGCGGTCATACGGCAACATGAGCTTCCGTGTAAGTCCCGGCAGCGGTGAATTCATCATAACAGCCACGGAGCATGGACTGAAGGAGAACATGACAAATGACAAATTCGTAAAGGTTGTTGATTGTGACATAAATAATAATAAAGTAAAGGTGCACGGCCTTGAGCTGCCTTCTTCTGAAACGTTTATCCATCACATGATTTATAATGAGAGGCCTGACGTGAACGCCATATTCCATGGACACTGTGAAAAGCTTGAATGCGACCCTAATCTTAAGTTCCGGTCAACTGAACACGAACATCCTCACGAGACAATTGAACTTGCAAGGGAAGTACTGAGAATTTTAGGTAAAGAAAACTTCATCGTCATGAAAAACCACGGTTTCCTTTCCCTCGGGAAAGACATTGATGACGCCGGTAAAGTAACTCTGAGAGCTTATCAGAAGTGCTTCCAGTAACTTTTTGCGGATATGTATAAACACAATAGTTTTTAACTCTTAAACAAAACAAGCTATTATGGAAGACCTTATAGAAAGAAAAGCATGCATATACGACGTTGATTATGTAATCGTGGAGAAAAAAACAGCCGTCCGTCTCTGGGGTATTACTGACAGCGGAGAGACGATAACAGTTATTGATGACACTTTCATGCCTTATTTCTACGTAGAGGTCGCTTCGGAATGGAAATCGAAACAGCGCACAGGCGACGTAATGCGCATGATAAAGGAACTGAACGAGCTTGGAAAGAACTGCATAAAAAAGGTAGAAACGACAAAAAAGAAACTGCTTGGTAAGGAAAAGGAGTTCATCAAGATAACGTTATCTGAGCCGGCAAATGTCATATGGCTCTGGGATATCATAAAAAAGTGGCCCAGCATTAAAAGCCAGTACGAATATTCCATACCTTTCAGAAAAAGATACATCATAGATAAAGAAATGCCTATAATGGAATGGATTAAAATAAGAGGCAAGGAAGCCGATACCGGCAAGTTGAGGACGGATATCTGCATCAATGTCTCTTCGATAGAGAGAGTGGGAAAACAGGAAAGTCTGCCTGAGCCCCGCATATTGGCCGTCGATATGGAGATATATGAAGGTCATATAATAATGATTTCACTTGCAGGCCCGAGCGGTTTCAAAAGGGTTCTTACATACGGAACTGACATCCTAAAATCAGAGGAGTTCGGTATAGACGTAATGGACACGGAAAAAGACCTTATTGAAAGGTTTGTTGCGATTGTTCATGAAAGGAAACCGCAGACAATTCTCACATATAACGGGGACAAAATAGATTTCAAAGTTCTTAATAACAGGGCAGAGGCGCTTGGTATCCAGCTTAAAATCGGATGCGACAACAAAGGTTTTAGTTTTTATCTTAAAAACAAATACAAAGCTGCAATGATGTGCGGTATATCTCATATAGATATCTATAACTTCGTAACCAATATCGTAAGCCGGAATGTAATATTGGAGACCACAAGCCTTGATAACGTGTCCAGACGGATTCTCGGGGAGGGAAGAGATAACCTCGAAAGACGGGAAATGGAGGTATTGTGGAACAAAAAAGAGGATATAATAAGAATAATGCGCCATACTGTAAGGGATGCAGAACTTATTTTCGGTCTCGGTAAAAAAATTCTTCCGCAGATTTTCCAGTTCGCAAACATATGCAGGCAAACCGTTTTTGACGTGTCCCGTATGCGGACTTCCCAGATGATAAACTGGATCCTTGTCAGGGAGGCTTTCAGGCTTGATGAAATTATACTGAACCAGCCTACTCCCACAGAAATAAGCAGCCGGTTCGCGGTGGAGCCGTATGAAGGCGGATACAGCATGGAACCACAGAAGGGAATCTACAAGAATATAGCGGTTCTCCAGTTTAGGAATCTTTATCCGGGAATCGTACTTGAGCATAACATATCCCCCGAAACCCTTGACATTGACGCGGAAATGTATGAAAATTTCAACAAGGTACCTGAAAGCGAACATTTCTTCAGCAAGAAAGTTAGAGGTTTTGTACCTACCGTAGTTCTTCATTCCATGGAAGAGGGAAAGAGAACGTCGGAACTTATGGAAGCTATCCCGAAGGAGGATGCACTATATATCCAGCTGGACAGCCGTCGGGAAGCTTTGAGAATGCTTGCAAACGCTGTATATGGTTATTTCGCATACCCGGGCTCCAGATGGTACTCGAGAATATGCGCCTATTCTGTCGCAGCCTGGGGCAGGCATTATATGAAGAAGGCTGTAGATATCGCAAAAGAGGAGGAACTAAAAATAATTTTCGCGGATTCATACTCCTTCTTCGTGAGGGATGCAAATGAAAAGAGAATAGAAAAACTCATTGAAAAGATAAAGGAAGTTGTCCCGAAAAATACTGATTTGCATCTTAAAGGGATATATAAGGCCGGAATATTCACGCCTGGGGGAACAAAGACGACAAAGAGAAGATATGCACTCCTTGACCAAGAAGACAAGCTTCTCATAAAGGGCTTTGAAGCCGTCAGGAGGGACTGGTCAAAAATAGCTAAAGAAACCCAGGAAATGGTATTGATGAGCATACTTAGGGATAAGTCTGCCAAGAAGGCGGAAGAGATAATCAAGGACGCTATCGAGAAGGTAAAGAACGGAGACGTGGACATGGAGGACCTTGTAATAAGAAATCAGCTCACAAAACCCATCGAGAAGTACGATCAACCATGGCCTCATGTCTCTGCGGCAAAGAAGCTTTCCGTGAGAGGAGGGATAATTACTGTCGGTTCTGTAATAAGCTATATTATTGCAAGCGGACCGGGAACTGTTTCCGAAAGGGCAGAGCCTTACGGTTATACGAATAATTATGATGCTGATTATTACATAAACAGACAGATCCTGAATGCAGTTTCAAAAATAATGGAGACCGCTGACTTCTCGACTACGGGAATAGAAGAGGCCGCAGAAGAGGACAGGGATCAGGAATCACTGAACAAGTTCTTCAGGAAGTCCTTCACGGACAGATTGAAGAAGAAGCTGGGTGTGTAAGATGAACAAAGTAAACAACACAGTATATGCGGGTTGGGCTAAAGAAATATTAAAAACTATTTTTGTTCCCGGTTCCACTGCAGAATATATTTACGAACCTCCGAGAAATCCGTTTCGCCTATTTTTAAGAGGCGTTCAATCCGGTCCTATTGAAGTTTCCAGAGTTGTCCTATATTTTGAAATTGGAAAAACTATTTACAATTCAATTTTCTAACCTCTTATTATAAAAACCTTGAAGTTAATTCTTCTCACATAAAGAATTAGTTAATTAAGGGGGGTATGATTTATGAAGAAGAGTGTTACTGCAGTGGCTTATCCAACGATTCCTATCGTGTACCTGACTTCTGTCCATCCAGACAGGATTCCGCTTCATAATTGTATGGGACTAGCTGTTACTGATCACAAAGAAGAGACGAGAGTTGAAACGGTCGTGGCTGTTCAACCAAAGGAAAAGGGAATACAATTTATCCTAAACGGAAAACCTTTGGAAAAAGAGAAGATGAGAGATTTATTTAAAATTGTCAAGATTTTTGAAAAGGAATCCGGAGAATCTGTAGGATTGAAGATAACCTCGGATAATTACAAAGTATATTCCGGAAGCAGTGATGCCGGTGCTGCGGCTTTGGTAGTTGCTTTAAACGCTTTATATGAAACTGACATGACACAAGATGAGCTCGCCGACATATCGATGATCCTTTCAGAATCTTCGGTCAGAGCTATTTATGGAGGAATCAACGAATTAAATGTTGATGGATATCCCAAATTTTATGGAAAATGCATAGCAGATGAAGAGTATTTAAAAGGATTAAGAATATTCGCCATAGGATTTGATTATCCTACGAGAGTCTCGGCTGAAGAGATATTCCAAGCAACAAGAAGCAATCCTTTCTATCAGTACCGTCTTGATATGATTCCTCAATGGATTGCAAAAATAAAACTCGGTTTTTTAAATAAAGACTGGGATACAGTGTTTGCGGTGGCTGAAGAAAATTGTCAGAATGCTCATTACTTATATGAATCTGTCGGTCTTCGTTCGAGAAAAAAGGAAATGATGAACGCCGTAATCGATGTCGAAGAGATAAGAGCAACTGGACTTTCCTGCTACTGGACTGCGGGAGGAGGGAAAGTTATCAATGTCTTCTCCTGGGGAAAGTATGCAGAAAAAGTTAAAAAAGAACTTGAGAAAAGAGGCCAGAAATTAATCGAATACAAAGTTGCAAGCGGTGCCAAGGTAACAAAATCGAAGTGATTGCATGATATACTGGAACGAATATTCACTATTGTTAGCCACGGGCCTTAGTCTTGACAAGATATCTGAAATTTTATCTTCAGGAAATATTGAAAAAAGCTTGGAGAAAATTGGAGAAAAATATCTCAGCAGATACCAGATATACAAGAAATACAAAGAACTTGTTTCAAAAGGAGACGTCAGGGATGCCATAGTTCCTATAATTGCAGCCATGCCTTGTGTCGGAAAATCGACCATAGCAAAAGAGATTGCAACTGCTTTCGGGATAGGAAACATGGGCGGAGATCCAATGAGAGCTGCATTCAGAGAGCTCATCAACAAGGAAGATTATCCCGAGTTTTTCTGCAGTGTTTATGGGGCATGGCAGTTTGTTGGTGATGGTAAAGAGACTAAAGAGAATATAGTTGGAGGCTTCTATAAACAGGCCTCTATTATGAACAATCTCATGCAAAGGATAGTCGCTGACAGGGGTATAAGGGACGGAGAAAGCGTCGTAATAGAATACCTTCATTTCCTCCCATCACAATATGAGAAAGGAGTATTGGATCATCCGAGCATAATTCCAATAGTCTTGAAGCTGAATTCGAGGAAAGAGTATGAAAGGCGAGTTGGAAAGAGAGATCTGACAACACATCTCAAGGCCAACAGTCAGAGACTGGTTCCTGCAATCGACAGATATCTGATGATGCAGGAAGTTCAGTGCAAGGATGCAGAAAAAAACGGAGTACCTATTATTTCAACGGACAATTTTGAGGAAGCGGCCGACAAAGTCTTTGATATAATTTTTGAAAGGATTGAAAAGATAATTGAACTGAAGAACACACCGCATGATAATATTGAAGTATTGAAAAAGGTTATGGAAGAGAGAGCTTTGAATCCTGATAAATAGGAGGAGATGATGATGAAAGCCACAGCGGTTGCAAATTCAAACACCGCTTTTGTAAAATACTGGGGAAAGAAGAATGAAAAACTGAAAACACCAATGACTAACAATATCTCAATGACCGTAGATTCCCAGAATACTAAAACAACAGTCGAATTTAATCCGAAGTATACTGAAGACTCTGTCATGATAAATGGTAAGGAAGCAGAAGGTAAGGCTGGAGAAAAGGTAATAAAACATCTTGATTTGATAAGAGGACTCGCAGGAATAAAAGATAAAGCCAAAATCGTTTCCGAGAACAATTTTCCCACCGCCGTCGGTCTTGCTTCATCTGCTTCCGGCTTTGCTGCCCTTACAGTAGCTGCATGCAAAGCTGCGGGACTCGACTATAATAAAAAACAACTTTCTATTGTATCCAGAAACGGATCGGGATCTTCCTGCAGGTCTATTCACGGAGGCTTTGTTGAATGGATTACAGGCGAAGATAACAAAACATCTTATGCAATCCAGCTTTGTAATGAGAATCACTGGGATATAAGGGATATTGCAGTTGTTCTTACAAAATCGGAAAGAGCTATGAGCACAAGAGATGGTATGAGAATATCAAAAGAACGAAGCCCCTTCTTTGAATCATGGCTAAAGTCTATCCCAAACCATCTTGAAAATGTCAGGAAGGCCATAAAGGAAAAAAACTTCACGCTTTTAGGTTCCACTGCAGAACATAATGCAATATGTATGCATGCAACCGCGATGACCACACCTGTTCCAGCTCCTGATTATTATCTGATTTACTGGGAACCTGCAACAATAAAATTAATGAAGAAAGTAATGGAATGGAGAAACGGAGGATTGGAGTGTTATTTCACTATAGATACAGGAGCGAACATGCATATCTTTTGTGAACC
>CAZKOV010000020.1:0-13632 GCA_964554465.1 uncultured archaeon | reverse complement strand
CGTGTTTCTTTTTTGTCAGTTTCGGGGTTATTGAACTTTTTCTTTACCCACGGAATGCCCCACAATGCAAGAGCTCCCAGTATTATTACAGGTATCTCCACGGAAAAGACGCTTACAGTATCTGCCTGATTTAGGTCTTTTGTGAGATATGGTATTATCCCATCAAGCAGGGTCTTGTAGAAGAATGCATATATGAAATATTTGATGGAATTGCTCTTCACGGAATATATGACCAGAATTGATGCAAGGACATGTACGAGTATGGTAAAGGCACGCTCTATTATAGGAGCCAGAACGATTATAGTAGATGCATCGAGGACAGATGCATAAGCCGGTGGGATTAATTCGGGCATCATCATGAGAACAAGCATGTTTATGAAGCTCAGGAGGCCCAAAACGAAAGCCTCGAAACATCCGAACCCGAGACCGAACGCTATGCCCTCCTCGAAATTCATGTTTCCCAGTGGCTTATACTTCCTTATTCCGATATATGTAAGACCATTTTCAAAGAGGCCCGTACGTATCCCCACGAGAGCTCCGCTAAAAATAAGGACGCCGACGGTTCCAGTCGTTATAAGAAACCACTGATTAATCAAACCGGTTACCGTAAAGTCCATTAAAAGCTTGAGGATTATTGCTATAATCCAGATGAAGGAACCCCCGATAAAGAACCGGATTCCGAGATTTTTCTTCTTTTTCCAATATAAAACGGGCAGGATACCTACCAGCATCATGCCTATTCCAGATATGATAAGAAAGGGGTTCATGTATAAAGCTTGTAAAAAGCTCCTTAAAAATGTGAATCCTTTATGACCGCCTAATTTTATTAATCTGCGTTAATTTATGCTCAAAATGACCCAAATTGAGCTCAAATCACGAGTAATCTTATAAATACACGCTCCAATTAGGAAATAAGTAATGGGGAGGTAATTTACTATGACTCAAGGATATTGTGTTAAATGCAAAGCAAAAAGAGAGATGCAAAACGAACAGAAAGTAACACTTAAGAACGGAAAACCAGCAACAAAGGGCGTCTGCCCGAAATGCGGAACAAAGATGTTCAGAATCGGTGGCTGATTTCAATTATAAGCCTTCTTTCTATTTTTCTATTTTATTCTGTGGTTTAAATCTAGGTCTATAAAAGATGTAAGACAGCATAGATTATGGATATTATAAGCAGCTGATGCGTCAGATAAATGAATAACGAATATCTTCCGAGAAAGCAGAACGGTTTCACCAATCCGTTTTTTGATAAGTCCTTTATCCTGAAACGCCTCTTATTATTGGAGTAGAATTCATTTCCGAGATGAATTCCTATCAGTATGAAACCGAACCAAGGAAGAAGGGGAAAATAATCTATTGTATAGAAACCGACAGGTACAAAACCCAGCCACAGAAGGTAAGGGAAGGCAAAAGACATTGAAAGGAGGCCTATCCCCATTGCAATGAAGATTCCCCCGAAAAGCACAAGATCATTTTTATTTCCGAGAAGAGGATATGCGAGGATTATTGATAACCCGATAAAATGAAGGATGCCGAATACTATGAAACCCTCTCCCAATAAAACCCAGCTTACAATGGTTGCGGCTATTCCCCACGAGAATATCCATAATCCCCTCTTGATAAATTTCATTCTAAGCTGTTTCCGGTCCAGTTTTTTGGAAGCTTTCAAATAACTTATTGTCAGGCAGATTCCGACAAGGGTGATAAAAATCACTGGTATTGACCGTGCAAAAACCCACACAGGATGCGAATGAATATCCATTTCAACTATTTTAAGGAAGTCTAAATCGAAGATAGTATGGTATACTATCATCATTAATATTGCCACTCCGCGTAAAAAATCGAGCTCCCAGAAACGCTTTTGCATGGATATAATTAGTAAAAGAGATTAAAATTAGCTTAACGTCTTTAATATTTTTTCTTTTTTCAAATCCTCTACTACGCCTCTGATTGTTGTACCCATCTCCGATGCAGCATTTTCTGCCATGCCGATTACATCATAAATATTAACGGGATAAACTCTAGGAAACGGGTTTCCTCTTTTATCCGCAACTCTCCTGTATAACGTCTCCTGAGTTTCACTTCCTTGTATTAATTTCTTATTTATTCTAGAATAAAACATTTCAATTTTTTCCTTTTTTAATTTCTGATAATTGTTTTTTCCATTATCATCTAAAGGAAAAGAGACCAATCTATTGCTAACATCAACTGCACATGCTGTCAGTAAAATCTCGGCATCCGCCATAAACGGCTCTGTATTATTTTTACCCGCTTTAGCGTAGTCTTCTAATAAATGCCAGCATCTGTTCTCTTCAATGTTTATAGGTTTTACACGCAATCCTATATATCTCATTGAACCACTTATAGCTACTCTAAAATAGTATAATATTATAGTTTTATAAATTATTAAATTAACACCCCTTGTATATGATTAACAATAACGCTTACGAAAAATTTACGGACGACCAACTTATTAGGAAATTACAAAAAAAGAATGATTTGACAGCACTTAATACTTTATATAATCGTTACACGCATCGATTATATCGTTTTGCCTTTAGAATAACGAAAGATAGTTTATCCGCTGAAGATGTAGTACAGGAAACAATGATCAGAGTATATTATAAACGTGATAAATACAGACAAATTGCAAGATTCAGTACGTGGATTTATACGATTGCGGGTAATTTGGCAAGAACCGAATTGAGAAGAATAAAGAGAAGATCGATCATTTCCATAGACGATGATCAACATAGATATCAAAAAGATGTAGGAGTCATACCTGATGACACAGAAATTCCTGATGATATATTACAAAGAAAGATGGCTTTACATATAGTTAAATGGAAGATTGAGAAGCTTAAACCAAAATTCCGGGATGCTGTTACATTAAGAGACCTTGAACATTTTTCATATGAAGAAATAAGCCAGATTCTAAAAATACCTATAGGAACGGTCAAAAGCAGGGTAAATAGAGCCAGAGGGAGATTAAAGGACAATCTTGGTTATCTAAGAAAATGAATCTTTAAAACCCTCTTAAACCAATATCATAACATGGTTCTTGAATACGAACTCATGCTAAGATTGATTCTAGCAACAGGATTAGGAGCACTCATAGGAATCGAAAGGGAGTCCGCCAGAAGGGCTGCCGGTCTCAGAACCCACATGATGATATCACTTGCTGCATGCCTCATAACGATTACATCTCTCTATTATTTTAATTTCGCAAATGCTGACGTTTCAAGGATAGCTTCGGGAATAGTTCTTGGAGTAGGATTCATAGGAGCAGGAACTATAATTAATAAGAAAACCGACGTTAAGGGGCTCACCACGGCAGCCAGTGTATGGGCAGTGTCTGGAATAGGATTATCAGTCGGTGCGGGAAATTACATGCTGTCAATCGTGGCAGCGGTGCTTGTTTTTATAATACTTCAGGTAGGAAGGATAGAGAAGCAGGTTTTTAGAAAGTGAATTATCCATACAACAAACCTTTTTTAGTTCCCATGTATATCTTTCTCATCCAGATTGTAGGAAATTGAGAACCAATTACAATACCATTAAGCATCCTTTCTGGACCGTCTGGGGGAATATCTATCTCATAGCTGGTTTTATTCTCATGTAAAGCTTTTAGTGGAAGCGCTTCTCCTCTCCATCCTGTTTCTTTAACTCTGATAGTTAAAGGAAGTTCAACTTTCCTTGGAATGACCGGTATATTTCCTTCATATACGCCATCAGTTATTAATCTAGTGACTTCTTCAGGTTCTAATTCTATTGTGGCCTGAGAATAACTATCAACAGCTGCATGCATGAGAAAATATTATTCCGAAAAAATTAATACATTCTTTTTAAATGAGTTTCTCCATAATTACTCATATGAATTATGAAGTCGAGACCATGAAACAAAGAATATCCATAATAATACACGCTTTTGCAGGCATCCTGATCGGATACGTATCAATCATGCTGAACAACGCGTGGTATTCAGTAGGTCTCGCGGTCGCCGTCCTCCTTGTAATAGGCTACGGCGTTGAGTTCTTGATCAGAAAGAAGGGAATCAAGTGGTGGCTCGGGAACGGTGGCGTATTGTATCTGCTATTCTGGGTAGTATCCTGGGTACTTTTCTATAATTACACTGTAGTATCCGTAGTAGTATGAATTCTGGCCCCCTTAATGATTCAGACGAGGGGGTGAACAGTTAAGGTGAGTTAAGACCATGGAAGCCAGACTCAAAGGAAAAAGATGGGACAAGGAATTCGAAGGACCCATCAGGAATGCATGGAAGGAAAACAAGGATTTCGTATTCATAGATGATGAGCGTCCTGTATATTCGATAGATACACCGCCGCCATATGTAAACACCCCCGTACACATCGGTCAGGCGACTACTTATGTCCTTATGGACATGTTTGCGAGATTCAGAAGGATGATTGGATTCAACGTTCTTTTCCCATTAGGACTTGACAGGAACGGCCTTCCTATCGAGATGGCGGCTGAAAAGCGCTTCAATGTACATCTGACTGACCTGACACGTGAGGATGCAATAAAGAAATGCAAAACAATCCTTCAGGAAGCCTCGATGGAATCTACTGATTCGTTTTTCCGGCTGGGAATATCATTCTGTTCGTACGAGAAAGGCAATAACGACGTCGGAGATTTATATCATACTGATTCACCTGAATACCGGTCCCTGACACAGGACACTTTTATTGACATGTGGGAGAAAGGCCTGATCTATGAGGCAGAGCGTGTCAACAATTACTGTCCCGGATGCCAGACGACACTTGCAGATGCGGAAGTAATCTATGAAGATAGGCCAGGTTTTTTCCATAACGTCAAATTCAAGGTCAAGGAGACGGGGGAAGACATCGTCATAGGAACGACACGGCCTGAGCTCATCTGCGCTCTCGGAATGATAATATACAACCCCGAAGATGACCGTTACAAGCACCTTGAAGGGAAGACTGCGATATCCCCATTATATGAAAAAGAAGTCCCTATAAGAGCCCATCCCTCAGCAGATATTGAGAAAGGGACGGGAATAATGATGATGTGCTCGTTCGGGGACCTGACAGACATAAGGTTTTTCAGGGAGATGAGAATTGATCCTGTGATATGTATCGGTTCAAACGGTAAAATGAACGGGAATGCGGGTTTTTTGAATGGTCTTTCCATTGAAGAGGCAAGAAAAAAGATTACTGGGGAGCTTGAAAATAAAGGTATTCTGGTTGAAAAGATTCCGACAAGTGGACACAGGACTCCAATCTGCGAAAGGTCAAAGGATCCGATTGAATTCATATCGTTGTCAGAATTCTATGTCAAGCAGATGGAATTCAAGGATGATATGAGAAAGATTGCCGACCAGATCAATTTCTTTCATCATAATTCAAAGCAGATACTTCTGGATTGGATTGATTCGGTCAGCATTGACTGGCCTATTTCAAGGAGAAGGTTCTATGCGACTGAGGTTCCTTTATGGAGATGCGATGAGAAAAAATTAGTCTCTATTCCACTGAAAGGAAAATATCACCAGCCGTGGAAGGATGAAGTTCCGAAAGATTCAAAGGTTTATGATGAGAATCATAAGAACGTCGGAACGGTAAAAGATTTCCCTGACGTAAAATGGACAGGTGAGACTAGAGTATTTGACACCTGGTTCGATTCATCGATTTCCCCGCTTTACATACTGAAATATGGAAGGGACGACAAATTCTTCAAGAAGCATAGTCCTTGTACACTTCGTCCTCAGGGCAAAGAAATCGTCAGGACGTGGCTCTATTATACTCTTCTGAAAGACTATCTTCTGACGGGAAAACCGATATTCAGGGATGTCTGGATAAACTATCATATTGTTGATGAAAACGGGCACAAGATGTCAAAGTCAAAGGGAAACATAATTGACCCGAAAGACGTCTTGGACAAATTCGGGGCTGAGCCTTTCAGGCTCTGGTCATCCATAGAAGGAAACCTCGAAAGAACGGACTTCAGATGCTCATTCGACAGGATTGAAGGGGCGGGAAAGACCCTGACAAAATTATGGAATGTCTCAAGATTCATCTCGATGTTCCCTCAGGAAACCGATGGAGAACTGACACCTGCTGACAAGTGGGTCTTAAAGGAAATAAACGATATAGCGGTTTATGCAAGAAACCAGTTCAACGAATACGATTTCCACAAGCCCTCCCAGAAGATAAAGAACTTCATCTGGGAGACATTTGCTTCCCATTATATTGAAATGGTGAAAAACAGGGCATACAACCAGAACGGCGACTTCACTGAAGCTGAACGGAGGGCAGCCTGTTATACCCTTCACGAAGTATTGAAGAAGGTATTGAAGATAATGGCCCCTGTCACGCCGTTCGTGACTGCCAAGATATACAAGGATGTCTATGACGGCGATATCCACAAGGAAGAATTCCCAGACAACGATAAGGAAGCCGAAGGATTCGATCCGGGATTCATGGCAGAGGATGTCGCTGAATTCAATTCAGCTGTCTGGAAGGCCAAGAAGGATGGGAACGTCTCGCTCAAGAACCCCGTAAAGAAGGCAGTAATGCCTGAAAAACTGAAACCTCTTGAAAAGGAACTTAAAGTAATGCACAAGATAGAAAACATACAATACGGGAAAGAAACAGAGATTCTTTTAGAGTAATTTTAAACGCTCTCATTTTTGCATTTATTAAGGAATTCAATGAAAATACATTATAACGGAGGTGGGATATAATATGGTTACATATGCAACTCTCGGCAGCAGGGCGGTGGCTGCCATAGTGGATCATATAATATTATTCATAATTACCGCAATTCTGACAATCCCGATGGGACTTTCGATGATGCCTTACGCAATGAACCCGTCGAACCCGTTTAACGTGATTGCAATGGCATCCGCTTGGGTGAGCTATGCTGCCCTTTCATTCGTCATATGGCTTGTCTATTTCACGTATTTCGAAGGAACGACGGGCCAGACACCAGGGAAGAGTGCAGTCCATATAAAAGTGACAAAGATGAAAGGAGGGCGGCTGAACTACGTTGACGCTTTCATAAGAAGCCTTCTCAGGATAATAGACAACCTGCCATTCTTATATATTCTGGGAATTATCTTGGTCGCGGCAACGGAAAAGAATCAGAGGCTCGGAGATCTGGCAGCAAATACGATTGTAGTGAAGGCATAAACCAATATCTAAAAGCCTTTATTTTTTCTTTCTATTAAAGAGTTTTTTAGTTTAATGGATGAGTCAAGTTTCGTGATATCGTTTCCGACATAAAGCAAAAAGGTTAATTTGCTAAACATTTAATAGATAATGATTTCGCATAGAAGAATAGGGTATATGAACTTCCAGAAAACCATAATCAGCAACAACAAAATTTTGTCGTTTTTTACGATAAACATCTATTATAGTAGCACGGGCAGTCTCACTATATTCTTTAATGGTTTTACCAATCAGATTTAATCTTAACATTTTTACCGAATTCATATTTATCTCAAATAACAATTGATAAAAAATAATTTATAATTTAATCAAAAAACCACACAAAATACCCTCCCTCGCAACTCGCGACGTATCTTCCGAAGGGCATCCACATGACATTGTAGTCGCAGATCAATTCTCCTGTCTCCTTGTCGATTGTTCCGTCTATATGAGCCCTTTCAGCAAAAATCTTATCATGGACAGCCTGATCACCCATCCACGGACACCATGCTAATACCATTAGGATTATTATGAGAACAACGGCTAACATAATCACTTTTTTCATGGTTAGAAATTTGGAATGTGGGTTTAAAATAAATGGACCGGTCGGGAATTTCAGTCTTAACCAACATATTTCAATTTTTGTTTCTGACGACGAATGCCATTGGTCTCCGACCTTTGAACCCGAGGCCTCACGATTGCCAACCGTGCGATCTAGTGGCCGAAAGCCTGTATTCCACAGACAGATCACCGGACTGATCTACCGGCCCATCATACAGACTTATTTTACGTGTGAGTTTAAATTGGTTTAGTCTGTTCTGCTAAATGTGCTCTCTGCATATCGTTTTTGTCCATTTTTCTCCTTTCCCCACTCTTAAATTCATGTCTCACTTTTGGTGTCAAAAATTAAATAATATTCTTTAGTATATATTTTATAATAATATTATAGTATTAGTTCTATAAAAATAGTTATATTCTAAAAACTAATATACAAAAAACATAAAACGACATAATCTCCAGAGAGGCATAATTTTATATACTAATTTATCAATATATATGCATGTTTGGAAAAGATAAAAAAAGGGTTCTAGAGAACTTGTTTATAAGGGAAAAGCCTGCTCTCATTCTGCTTGCGTTAAAAGCAGCAAAGGGATCAGTATATGCGACAATCCTTTCTAAAGAATCTGATTGTACGTATTCTCATACCATAAAAATACTTGATATTCTGAAGAATTACGGACTTGTCACATTCGAGAAGAAGGGGCGCATAAAGATGGTGACGCTTACCGATGACGGCTGGGACGTTGCCCATAATCTAGAGGCGATCCAGAAGAAGCTTATCCAGATAGAGGACAAGAAAGGCAGTCCTCGGGCAGAAAAACCGAAACCCGAATCAGAGGAGCCTTCTGAACCCGAAAACCCGGAATAAATCCTATTTCTTTTATACTTTTCCTTGTTTTACCCTAACTTATATCCCGGAAATTACATGGAAAAATCATTAATTTATATACTTCAGTATATAATTATATTTTGCTAGTATTTATTTCCGAAAATACTTATTTTCGGAAAACCGATAACTATATATACCATGAAGTTAGTAAAATTATAATTATGGTCCGAAAATTGCCAAGATTCCTAAGTTTTGCCGAGATTTCGGCTATGTTTGAAGAGTCAAAAGTATCTGTTCGAGACAATATGTTGTTGAAATGCCTGTTTTATCTGGGAATGCGCAATTCCGAAGTAAGAGATCTGAGAGCTGGGGATATTGATATAATCAACGGGAACGTAAAGGTAGTCCAGGGTAAGGGCAAAAAGGACCGCTACATACCTATTCCGACTGTCCAACTAAAGCAGGAATTAAAAGAATTCATAAGGGATAAAGGACCGGATGAAAAGGTATTTTATATTAGCGGAAGGCATCTTAGGAATATAGTAAAACAGTATGCTGAGGCTGCACAAATCAGGCGGTTCGAGGAGGTCCATCCCCATACCCTCCGTCACTCTTATGCCACTTTACTTCAAAACCGGGATACTCCGCTTAATATCATCCAGAATTTATTGGGCCATGCACGCATAGAAACCACTACTATATACGTTCATATGGGCATAGAGAAGATGAAGGAGCACGTCCAGAAAGCATTTGAAAGTAATACAGTTTCTTAGAGATAGTTTATTATATACTAATATTATTATTAGTATTATTATATATCTAATCTAATTTATATTCTATAGAATATAATAAAACACCCCTAAAAGTGAGACTTTTTGAAATTTGACAGGGTGTGAAAACGACGGTAGAGAAGAGACTGGAGAGCAAAAACGGGCCGCAGCATATCGTTTTATAGATCAATTCTACCCTGAGAAACCAAACATTTAAAAAGCCTAATAACAATTGCCAATTGAGAGGATCATATGGCATTGAATGCTAAGATGATGGATAAAGCCTTTTTCACGGCTGATTCCGCTTCAAATAAAAATGGCTTGCAGACAAGCCTTTTTAGTCCTATTTTCTACAAGAGAAAAAGAATTTAGATTATTAATTTCTAATCCCCGAATAACGTTTTATGGAAAAAGATAAAAACTTACGTACACTGAGACATGTAAAAGGTATCCTTGTTCAAAAAGAGGCGATAGATGAAATAAAACGAAGTCTCTCATTAGACCGTTCGGGACTGAAAACTTATAGAGATATGAATTTTTATTTTACAGTTCAGCAAAAACCTATAAATAAAAGTTATGTTCAAGCCGGGCCGGACACTTATACCGATATCATTAAAGGTGAAATTGATTTTGCTTTTTTTAAAAAAGAGGAAACACCCCAACTGTTCGTTTACGAAATTAAAAGCTCTTTTGAGAATCAAAGGAGCAGATATGAATCAAGAAGACAACTGGGAATATTCCATTTCTGCCTTTTTAACGAAGGCGTGATTCCTTGTTTTTCAGGGCATAAATTAAACTTCTACTCTTTCAAAGATTTTATTTCCGAATTCAACGAATTATCTATAACAAAAAGTAATATTCTTACATTCAGATACTCTTATGAAGATAAAACCGCAGTACCAGTACCTATAGACAAATATAATAAAGGCTGGTTTTCGAGAAAATGTATGACTCAGAACTTCTTTGACAGGTATTTCCCTTCGTAAAGACTCTTTTAAATCTAAAAATATCTAATCTTACTTATTATGCTAGAAATAGTATTCCTAGGAACGGGCTCAGGCATCCCCACAAGAACAAGGAACCATTCAGCCATATGGCTGCACCACGGCGAAGAGAACATGCTCTGGGACTGTGGTGAAGGAACCCAGAGGCAGATGTTATTCTCCGGCATAAACCCGATGAGAATTAACAACATCTTTATTACCCACTGGCATGCGGATCACTGGGCTGGTCTAATAGGCTATATCCAGACAATGAACTTCGAAAACAGGAAGAAACCGTTATACATACATGGCCCGGAGGCTGAAAGGTTCGTCTCCGATATTTTGGATTTAGGCCATTGGGGACCCGGTTTCAAAGTGGTAGCAAAGCCCGTCCAGTATGAAAAAGATGAAGAGACGACCGTTTATGAAAGCGAGAATTTCATTATAACATCCATTCCGGTTAAACACACAGTCCCTTCGGTTGCTTACTGCTTCAAAGAAAAGGACAGCTGGAACGTTGATATAAAGGGAAAGGGAAAGAAATATGGATTAAAAGAGGGCAGAATGATAGGAAAGCTGAAAAAAGAAGGGTTCATCGTGCTCAATAATAAGAAAGTGACACTGAAAGAGGTTGCTACATTAAAGAAAGGTGTAAAGGTCTCGTATTCAGGAGATACGATGCCCTGTGATAATCTCGTGAATATATCAAAAGATTCCGACCTCATGATAGTTGATTCAACTTTCGTGGAGAACCTTGAGGACAGGATGCATGGAACGCTGGAGGAAGTCCTTGAAATGGGTAAAAAAGCCAAATCGATGAATGTTGTTTTAACACATTTTTCCAGAAGATACTCGGATCAGAAAGAGATAGAAAAAGAAGTGAGAAAGTATAAGACTGATTTCAAGACTATTGTAGCAGAAGATATGATGAAGCTCGTTTTCAGGAAGAAAGGACTGGAAATCGGTAAGATAAAAATGTAATTTTTTAAATCCCACATCCAAAAACGTAATATCTAAAATGATACTATGTGGTGTATTATGAAAAAGGAAATGATTTTAGGTCTGGTTCTTGTCCTTTTCGTGATGCAAATCGTTGCTGTGAGAGGGGAATATACGACACAGGATGTTTTGGGCATGCTCAGAAGCAGCTCTGATTTGGTCACGTTTAAGGACAAGGTCAACGGAGCGTTGGACGGCGTTCCTGCTATAATAAGAAGCGTCCTGCTGGGCTCGGACAGGGTTTATTTAGGCAGGATAAGCAGTGGAAAGGTCGGGATAGTCCTTAGGAACGACAGGATAACAGACATCTATCCGGGAACACCTGACAATCCGACACATTATCTGGATACTGATTTCCAGACTGTGGCAAACCTGCTCAACGCCGAAAACCCCACCAACGTGGTCGTGGATGCAATAGTGAATAACAAGATAAGGGTGAGCGAAGTTCCTGACTGCACTTCAGATATACAATGCGCTGATAATCAGGTATGCCATCAGGGGAGCTGTAAAAGGGCGTTCACGGTCGTTGTGGTTCCGATAGGTTATGGAAGCGGTGAATTTGACGACTTCTACAGCAAGGCAAAAGCGGAAATGGACCTTTTCAGGCAGTTCACACCGACAAACAAGGATCTGATAAGGATACATTATGTAAATCCGAGCGTTTGTCCGGATTATCAGTGCAGTGACGTATGCAGGGACTGCCAGAACACGGCAAGCAGCTGTGCGAGCAACGCAGGATTCGCGGGCGTTGCCGACAAGGTTGCAGGAGTCAGCAAGGATGACGTAAAGGTCTATCTCGGAAACAATGAATGGCTGCTCCTTTGCGGCTGTGCGGGAGGCATCCCGTCATATACGAGTGTTTCAAGAAGCAGGCTCTATGTCGAACAGGGTGTCTACTGCTATAATACGGTGCCGCATGAAATGGGACACCAGCTGGGTCTATACCATGTGGATGCTTCAGGAGATGAAGCCGGTGCCTGTCAGGGACCGAACGCAAACGACTGCAATGAAGCTGACAAGGCTTCTGACATAATGGGATATGCGTGGCCTCAGGACCATTACGGACCCGCAGCAGTAAATTATGTAGCCAGTCAATGGGGGTGGTTGAATGCATAAGACGGCAATTCTTTTGGTTTTAATGCTATGCGTAGCACTGACTGCCTCTGTAGGAACGGCAGCAAATGAGAGGGTTTTGGCAATAGAATTCAGTATAGACAAACAGGATGTAGTAAAACTCCTCGACATGACAGCATACGAAGGCGTCCCGAGCGTTGATCCTGCCGGAGAAACAGAATACAGTCTGGTGATACTCTCGGATGCGGGTCAGATTCTACACACGGTGAAGTTTGAAGCAATCTTTACTGCATGGGCAGACGGAGATACTAACGGATTCCCTTTAATGCCAGATCAGGTTGAAAATATTGGAGCACATGGCTCTGTGGATCTGGATGAGATACAGGTTCTCCTGAGAGTCCCTTTCTTTGACAACGCGGCCAGATTCCAAATAAAAAAGTCTGATGCCGTCCTTCTTGAAGAAGTAATAGACCTTTGCAACGAAGACGGTACATGCCAGCCCGACAGGGGAGAAAACTTCCTTTCCTGCTATCAGGACTGTCCTTCTGGATCAGAAGACAAACTTTGCGACGAGGCATTTGATGGAAAATGTGATCCGGATTGCAAGGCTCAGGCAAGAGAAGAAAAGGACACGGACTGTACATGCGGAAACGGTGTCTGTGATCCAAGAGAAGACAGCTTCTATTGCGAGGCAGACTGCGGAGCTCCCGCTAACACGCTGCTTATGACGATTATAGGAATTATAGCAGTTCCGATAATCATAATAATACTCATAATCGTCGTAGTAGTCAAAAGACGGGGCAAGAAGAAAAAAAAGGATTAATTTCCTTTTTTTTATTTTATTTTTGATAACTCTATAATGGTTAAAAACAAACATTTATAAGTCTAATACTGAATAATTCTTAAGAGTGATTACATGAGCACGGGAATATATATTGCTAATGCAAGATTGCTTCCGCATTCTGTAAGAGATCTATTAAAGAAAAATGCCGGTGTTGGTACCGGTCCGCATAGAAGAACAGGTAAAATGGATTCAGCGTATCAGATTGCAGTTGTCACTTACACTAGGAATGGATTAAAATTTGAGTTTCGGATACCGGAAAGTGAGTATAGGAAAATCGGTCCTAACGTTCCTGTATATCATCATGCACCCATAGACGGTGCTAATATCACTAACATAGGATATCTTAATAGTGTCAAATATCGTACCAACGCAGAAGTATTTT
>CAZKOV010000019.1:0-13767 GCA_964554465.1 uncultured archaeon | reverse complement strand
AGTCTCGCTGGATCCGACCACACCATCACATGGGCTCGTCTGAGCAGCGTCATAAGCCACCACATAATAATCGAACGAAGAGTCGTAACCGACGTCGCCCGTTATATTCATATCCCCTATGACAGGATCCGCAAAGGCATAGGTTGCGCTTAATCCCAAGCTTACAACCAAAATGACTAAAAACAAAACAGCTAATCTGTTTGACGAAATAGCTTTCTTATATCTGAAAAATTTAGATGACTTCATTTAATCCCCTCGTTTAATTTTTTACCCTCCTCAGGGCTTTTCTATAGGCGGTCATATTAATATGACCATAACTCTGTATATCATGAAATTTGTATAAAGATATTTAAAGGAAGTGTTCTCCAGAAAGTAGTCTTAAATTTTGTATTATAAAACAAAAACGCGTTAGTAAAGGTCGTGCACCTATTTATTTTACTTTTCTAAATAATTAATCAGGTAATATATATGATGAAATGGAAACATTCCGATTCCGTCATAGCCCAGCGCATGAGTCCTCATGAAATGAAAGGCGTTTTTTCCAAGAAGATTTTCATCGGAGCGGAAGAGCACGCTTTCGTTGAAAGGGACGGAAAGATAATAGAAGAAGTCGAGAACAGGAAATGCAAAATAGGCGGGCTTTTCGGGAAAGGGAATGCCGAGATAATCATATTTGACACTTCGGAAAAAAAGCTGCAAAGGCCTGTCACCGGTTTGTGGACAAAAGATAAAAAAAGGATTGACGCGTCGCTTATCCTGAAGATAAAGATAACGGGTTTTAATACGTTCATGAACCATTTCATGCAGACGAGGAATGCAGTCCTTCTTGAAGACATCTGGTATGAAATAAGGGAGGAGCTAATATCAAGAGTCATAGGTCCCGTCGTCTCAAGGGTTCCTCTTGAAGAAATCGTGGGGAGTGAAGATATTCAAAAACTCATTGAAAGCGAAGCGTTCCGTAACCTTGGAAACAGGTTCAAAGGTATTGGTGTGAATCTTGTATCGTTAATATTTACTCCCGCCTTCTCTTATGAAAATGAAAAGGATATAGAAAAAACTGGAGGGGAAACACAAGAAACAAAAAGTTCCAAATATGATCTTGTCTCTGAAAAAATGAAAAAGATGGAGGAGACGGCATCAGGCAAATTCGATAAAGAGGCGACGATGGCTGAAATGGAAAACGAGAGGATAAGGCGGGAAACCGAAATGCAGCTTGAAAGGGAGGAGACGCAGACAGACATAGAAGAAGCCCTGGAGGCACTCGAACTGAAGGACATCAAAAACAAAGAGAAGCTTGTGAAGGAAATAAAAAAACTTAAGACAGAAATCAAGCCTGATGCAAAGGACACAGAGTCCGCGATAAAGAATCTGGAAAATGACATAGAAAAGCTGCGCATGGAACGGGAGCTGGCAGAAAAGAAGTTCTACAAGAATGAGATAACTGAGGAGAATTTCAAGAAGCTTGCGGATAATTACGAAAAGAAAATAATAGAATTACAGACGAAAATTGAGTCCCTGAAAAAGGGATAGATGTCATATACCCAGCAATTTTTTTGCATTCAGCCCCAGTATTTTTTGTTTGTCTTTATCATCCACGTCTAGTTTTTTTATCTTCAGGAGTTCCACTTCCTGATCCGAATAGGGACAATCGGAGCCGAACAGTATCCTGTCGAAACCTAACTTTTCACCGATTTTTTTGATATAGAACTGGGTGCAATTGACGGATGTATCAAAATAAACGTTCTTTAGGTTGTTTTCTTCCACGTAATCGAAAACGACAGGCTGCGAGCCTGCAAAATGGGCCAGTACCAGCTTTAAATCCGGGAAATGTTCTGCAATCTTTACTATTTCTTCCGGATCCGTCTGCTGCAGATGATATTTTTTTACATGGAAAAGTAATGGTTTACCGGAATCGGATATTTCTTTGTATAACGGGAAAAATTTTTTATCAAGAGGATTGAAGTCTTCTGCCCTTGAATGCAGTTTGACCCCGTAGAATTCCTTCAATGTTTTCCTTAACAGTTCCGGTTCCATGTCCTTCGGATCGAACCTGAAGAACGGCAAAAGGGAATCGTCGTCCTTACATTGTTCTAATATTTTTAAACTTGAATCTTTCCTTGAAAGGTTTATGTCGTCCAGCGTGAATACGACCGATTTTGATATTCCGAGTTTTTTCATGCTGTCCTTCAATTGCTGCAACGTCTGTATGGAGCCATCGTAACTATGGCCTACATGCGTGTGGAAATCGATTATCATTTCAACCACTCATGATTTATTTACGAATCATTCTTTATAACAAAGGTCGGTATTATTCCGCCGCCCCTGCTCGTGTTTACAACGGGATCATCCGAGACCCTTGTCATGCAACCCGCATATTTTCCTCCAAAAATGAATGATGATACGTTCATGAATTTTTTCCTGATTTCTCCGTTGTCGAAGACTTCTATTGCCGGGATTTCTATGTATTCCTGGACAACCCATCCTTGTTCATGAACGGCTTTATTTACTTTATTTTTCCATTCTTCTTCAGGTGTGTTTTTTCCTATTGTAACACCCTCACCTCCGTATTCTTCATCCGGTTTTAGGACAAGTTTGTTTTTTTCTGAGAGAATTTTTTCTTTAAGATCTTCGCTAACTTCCGTGGTCCAGGGAAGTGATTCTTTAATGAATTTCTTTTCTTCATCATTTAATAAATTGTCAAACTCCCCGGAACTCATCCTTGAAATTATTTTTTTCTCGCCCAGTATACCGGATTCGAGTGGGTTTGCCATGAATACCGAATCTTCGGAGAGCGCGGAAAAAAGGCCGTTGCATTCCTCTTTTTTACCGAGAAGTTCTTTTATTATGACACGTTTATAGACTATATCAATTTCCATGTCCTTGAAAAACAGTTTTCCTTCTTTGTAAACAAGTTCTCTCGGATCAGCAAGAACCGTCCTGAATCCTTTCTCATTGAAATATTCCGCAACCAGTTTCTGGTCTGAAATCGTCTTGACGTCCTTCCAGTCTATTAAAACTAAGTTTGGTTTTTCTTTTTCTCCTCCCCATTCCTTGTATGAACTGAGAAGAGCTTCCAGCAACGACTCTCTCATTCCAATAGTTTCTTCTATTTCAGGCATAATTGGGATTTTTAAGTAAACATCATTTATGATGTCAAGCCTTCCGGCACCTGAAGGGCTGTCCGTATTGAATTCAATGAATTTTATTTTGTCCTCATGAATGAAAAAATCCATTCTGTTTATTGTATTCAGTCTTCCTTTAACATTTTTGATTTGTTTTCCTACCTTCTCAAGTATTTCTGACATTTTCTCGGAACTTTTCTTGATTAATCGTTCTTCAGATTCAGACATGAAATTCGGCGTGAGAAAGAACGGAAGTAATTTGTCCCCTAACATTATTTCATGATCCCTGTACGCACTGGATACATACGATATCATTTTCCCGGCCAGAAGGGGGTTATTTTTCAGGTAATCGTTGTAGTGTTCGGTTATGGCTGGCATGCATATCATCCTACGTCTTGTAATGTTTTCTTTGTAAGCACTATTTCCTTGAAAAGCCTCCTCGAATGGTCTATTGCAATCTCGTTTGCAATGGGTTTTGGAAGCGTCTCCTTCAGGTCGGCTCCTTTCTTCTTTGCAAAATCGAGGATTTCATCAGAAACCGTTTTCCTTTCATCAATTATTTTCCTGAACGGGTCCAGAAGAACTGCTTTCTCTTTCGGAACACATTGTGTTGCGAATTTCAATAATTTTTTGCAATAATCGTAGACTTCATTATTATCCAAACCTTCATAAGCGGCGTTCCGTTGTAATACCTTCCTCACATGCGTGTGCGGGGGAATGTACATCACATTGCCTTCTATCTTAAAGGGTTCCGTGTTTCCTATATCGGAAGGTACTATGTTAAGGCTCTCTTCCTGCACATATCTCAGGATATATTTCATCGCTATACCGGTGGCCGTAATATACATCGGGTGATTTGTATCCATGCCGCGTTGTTCCAAGGTTCCGACGGCATTAATCTTTACGGGATTCCAGGTCGTATCAAGAATCGAGCCGTGTTTTGAAAAGACGCGAAGATTCATATCAATCTTCTGTATTATCTTTTTCCATTCGTCATATTTTCTGAAAATAATGTCAATCATGTCGGTGTTTGTCTGCTTGTAAGGCTGCAGTGCGCCGAACGGGTGATAGTTTGCATATAACCCCTGGGGATAATCGAAATCTTCTCCTCCCCTGTAGACAATTATCCTTGAATCCTTTCCTATGTATTTTCCCTGATAAAAAGGTGATGACTGCATGAATGTCGTCAGTGCGGGGTCCATTGCTATGAGAAGATTGTAGCTCCCCACCATCGTCTGCTGATTTTTTGAACGGTGAAGCCTCTTCAGAATTTTCTGTTTGCTGTCAAAGACGCCCCAGGGAAGGGTGTAATGGCAGTGGAGCCCGACGCATCTTCCCGCTATAAGGAACCTGTTTCTGCCGAATATCTGCTCCTTTATAAGATAGGGCCTGTCCTGCCTCATTTCGGGAGTGAATATGCCCGGGTAAGTCCCGAGCGGGAACATTTTTATGTCTTCCTTTTCAGCACATATAAGAACGCTTTCCATCTCTTCGAGGAGATGCTCCATCGTGTTGCTTATCATCTCACTCGGAAAGCTCTTTATCTCGATCATGCTTTTTCCGCATTCTTTCAGTATTTCGGCTTCCGGATATTTTTTCTTGACTTCCTTTATCAGCAGGTCCGCATCATTTGACATATTACCCGATTCATCGAGAGTGAACATCTCAACTTCCATGCCTATCATGGATTTTTTCAGGACAGGCTTCCTAGCAGTTTCCTTTTTCCGGGCTTTTTCGGATGTCTTTTTCCCGGATGATTCACCAGCTTCTTTAACGGGTTCTATAAGAATGCTTTTTTCGTAATCGGGTTCGTCGTCTTCTACCGGATATTTCTTATTTACAGCTTCATCTGCAGAATCAGCACCGTCTTCGGTTTTATTTTCCTCTGCGTTTACAAATTCTTTAAGTTTTCTTTTATTTTCACTTTCAGCCATTGGAGCTCTACCTGCATTGCTTTGGAAGACTATACATACTGTGTTTCACACCGTTCAATATAAACATTTGGATATATGAGAGGAGAAATGCTGTTTCGGTGGTGAATGCTATATTTAACAAATTAACTTTCATTAAATGGCAACATTTAAATGTTATATTCCTGATTAATCCATATGGAACAAATAGACATCTTCCAACAAAGAACCAAGATTGAGAAAATTGCAAATAAAAATTTACCTTGGAATGAACTTATTGAAGAACTGGCGCCGTATGGCATAATACCCGTTGCAAAAAACAGTGCTTATCCTGAAGACTTTACTTCCCAAGATTTTGTATTCACCGAACTCGGAATTAACCGGTTGGTCGGGAAGAGATCCGACAAAATCACTGAAATCCTTAGAGGAAATGGAATTCCGGAAATTTCAAAAGCCAAAAAAATCGGAGATGATACAATTGTGGCATACAGTTTTAATAAAAATGGAACATATTCCCATTTCGGATTATGCAGGCAATTAAAAAGCGGTGAACTGCAGATAGGCTCCAAATGGGGTAAAGAAGGGCATGTTTATATGCAAAAAGATATAGGAAATAACGGTGTATTAAATTTGCCCCTCAAATTCGGAACCCGTTTTGACTGTTATAAATTTGATTTACCGTTTTAGGATTAATTTCTTAAAAAAGAGGGAGGGGGATCCCTCTGAATTATCGATTGCATTCACCTGCTTCCCAATAAATAACTTTATCTGAACATGCGCTGCAGCCATTCCCATAGGTTCTGGAACTTCCGTCTTCCTTAAAACCGCACACGGAATTGTATTCCATAGTACATATCTGGGAGTTCTTTTCTTCGTCCGTGCATGTGTGGCGTAAGACGGTCCTTCCGGAAGCTTCCCATTCATTTATCTCGACACTTGAAAGCTCTCTATCTTCACCCTGTTCCAGTTTTACTGTAAAGCATCCCGGACATCCTGCAGCCAGTACTTCAATTATCGTTGAAGTCTTGTCCGAATCCAGATATTCGATTGCTGTTTTAGCTGCCTTCTTCTGGTCGTCGTCAAGTTCCCAGTTCCTTATGCAGGCCCCGACATCTTCGTTCCATGCGTAGCCCGCGGGTCCAAGACAGCCATGCTCGTCTTTTTCTCCACCTATCGGTTTTCCAGCATCAAACCTCATTGTTGCCGATGCTCCTACGGCTGATACGAAAACCAACAGGATTATGAGCACGACGATTTTCACATTCATCTAAATCACCTCGATTTAGAATTAGCTGAGCCTTTATAAACCGCTGCCGATTTTCTAAGGGAAAAACCGAAAAAGGTGAGGAATATTTTATATGTTTATTGATTTTCATATTTCCTGCTTAATGCATGAACTTCATTGCAGAATTTCGCGATTTCAGAAAATTCTTGAAGTGTGACTTGCTGTTGAGGATCGGTTTTTGCTTTCTTTGGATTAGGATGGACTTCAATTAATAATCCATATGAACCCATTGCCATTGCTGCTGCACTGACTTTTCCTACATGTTCTCTCTTACCTATCGAATGTGATGGATCGAATATGACAGGGAAATACGATTCATTTTTTAATACAGGTATAGCCTCAAGATCAGGTCTATTCCTTATGTATTTTTTATCCTTCGTATAAGATCCGCGAGGACATAATACTATATTACTTCCTTTTCCGTTTCCAGCTACAATTATATGATCATTGGCTTGAAGGTATTCCTCTATTTCGTGATCCGTTCCCTTTTTGAATATTATCGGTATTCCTGTTTTTCCCGCCGACTTAATCAGTTCAAATGCCTGCATATGTCTTGCTCCAATTTGAATTGCATCTAAATGTTCAGCTATTATAGGCATATGTGCCTCTCTCATTCCTTCTGTAACCACGGGAATTTCGAATTCATCCCTCACTTCTTTCAATATTTTTATTCCTTTCTCTTCTAAGCCACTAAACGTATGAGGATTAGTTCTTGGTTTCCATGCACCCCCACGAAGCATGTATTGAGCATAACTGTCCTTTTCTCGTATTTCAGCTATATATTCTGCGACTTTTCTCATCTGATATTTTGATTCGACTGCGCACGGTCCGGCTATATATACTGGTCTTTCAGCTCCTATTTCAACTTTTTTTGTTCCCTCACCACCAATTATTACTGTTTTATCATCCGGATTGAATGCTCTGCTGGATAGAGGGTATTTTACATCCATCTGAATCGGATTCGGTCTTTCTACACCCTCCATTGCGGCAACAGTATCAAAATCTATTTTACTCTCCTTTCCAATGGCTCCCAAAAATGTTTGATATTTACCTTTTGAGATATGTACATCAACTCCGTATGATTTCATTTTCTTTACTACTTGCTGTATTTGATATTCGCTTGCTCCAGGCTTCATGATAATCGACATTTCAATTCCTCCGATACTTATAGCTTCATCTCACCCAAAATCCTGTTCTGAATAAACTCATTTTCACTCAGTTGACAAGAAAGAGGTGAGCTAAGGGCCAATGGAACAGCTTAATAGCTATAAAAGCTAAAATAAACTTCAAAGTTATAGTTCCACTGTTTTGCAATCATGTTTACTTATTAGTAGGAAACCTTTATAAAATTAATGGGAGTAAACGTGTTCTATTCTGGAAGGAACTGTCTCAACGACACTACTCCTATAGGTCAGGACAGGAAAGAGATTTCTTTTAACTTCCTTCTCTAATTCATGAGACGGTAGTCCGGGAGCGCATATTTTATCTGAAAAACTGATACCGTATCCTGTTTCATTGTGGGAACATGTCCCTACACCATTGTTATTGTATGTTATATCCATTTTTTTCCCATCTTTAAGTTTCAGTGTTATTGATTGTTTACTCTTCTTTCCCATATTTTTCCTCCGTTCCATATAGCTGCCGCTCACCCGTGAACAATTTCTGAACAAAACAGATTTACCTCACTCGGGAAAATCTATGCAGAAAGGGTGAGCAAAAAGGCCAATGAATCTAGCAGAAGCTAGGTCTGGGGCTCGGACTTCTCGGATCCAAGTTCCATTGGCTGTGCATAACATTTTATTTGAATATAACGTTTATAAATATTTCCGAAATGATATTAAGGCCTTTACCTAATAGTATTCTTATGCTCGAAGGATTTATCCTTTCCGTACAGGCATTTGTTGCTGCTTGCGGTTTTGGTGGAGTTTTCGTAATAGCAGTTCTGGAATCATTCATCTTTCCTGTACCCACAGCTACAATTGTTGCACCTGTCACCGCTTTGGGGGCGGACCCTTTCATGATAGCTGTTATTGCTACAGTGGGTTCTGTTATCGGGGCATTGATCGGGTATTATTTAGGAGATTATATTGGAAGACCGGTTGCTGAAAAATTATTCAAGGAAAAACACATCAAAAAAGTCGAGCACTGGTATGAAAAATATGGCGCTTGGGCCGTCCTGATTGCAGCGTTCAGCCCTGTTCCTTTCAAGGTATTCACATGGTTCTCCGGGATTTTCAAGCTCGACAAGAAGAAGTTCCTGATAGCTTCAGTAATCGGGAGGACTGCACAGTTCTTTATCGCGGCATATATTGGAAGCTGGTTAGGTCCTTGGTTTTTAGCGTTTTTTGGATTGTAAAAATTAGAAAATAGGAAAGAGGGTTCAAGCCTCTTCTTCGCTTTCGTCGTTCTTAAGGTCTGTTATACCCTTCCTCTGCTTGATTTGTGTAACGTATTTCTGCTCAAGTTCTTTCGGAAGAGGTTCGTATACGACGTCAATGAGCCAGAAGAATCCCATCCCGCCGGTTGCCGATTTCAGTGCAGAGTTGAATCCGAACATCTCTGCCACAGGAAGCTTTGCTTTGATTATGGATGCTCCCTGTTCATCTGTCATGTCAACGACCTGTCCTCTCCTGTTTGATACTTCTTTGAGGGCACCGCTGACATGGTCTGTCGGGACGTCTATCCTTATGAACTGTTTCGGCTCAAGTATGAAGACCTTTGCATTTACCATCGCGGTCCTGATGGCCGACCTTACGGCCGGTATTACCTGTGCCGGTCCCCTGTGGATTGCGTCTTCATGGAGCTTGGCATCAACCAGTTTGACCTTGACGCCTGAACACGGTTCCCTTGCAAGAGGACCGTTGTCCATCGCTTCCTTGAACGCTTCCTTAAGCATCTCCATTATTTCAAGTATTGCCTGGACACCGGACGTCGCGTCAATCAGAATGTTCCTTTTATAGATAAGCTTTACTTTCTTTGATAAGTCCCTGTCAAAACCGAGTTTTACCAGTTTTTCCTGAAGGTCTATATCCTTTTTCTTGGCTTCCAGATCCGATGGTATATTGCCTGCAACCATTTCATCATATATGGCCTTTTCTAACGGCTCGACGACGAAATAGAACCTGTTATGTTTGTTTGGTGATTTCCCTTCAACGGGTGTTGTTATTGCATTGCTTACCGATTCCTTGAATATCACTATAGGCGGCGAAACGGACACGTCAATCTCCGCTTCCTTCAGGGGTCTCTCGATTTTTGCATCAATCTGGAGCTCACCGAGTCCTGAGACAAGGTATTCACCGGTGTCTTCATTGATTACAATCTGAAGTGTCGGGTCTTCCTTGCTCGTCCTTCTGAGGAATTCTATCAGTTTGGCCAACTGCTGCGGTTTCTTTGGCTCGATTGCCTTTGTAACGACAGGCTCGAATATGTGCTTGATGCTTTCGAAGCCCACTATCACATCATTAGGATCGCAAAGGGTCTCACCGCTGAAGGCGTCTTTCAGTCCGACTAAACCTACTATGTTGCCTGCATTGACCTCATCCATCGATATCCTCTGCTGCCCCTTGTAAAGGGATACCTGCTGTATCTTCACTTTCTTCTGGGTCCCGATGAGGTAGACTTCTGTTCCGACCATGATTTTTCCGGAGAATATCCTGACGGTGGCAACATAACCCGCGTGGGGATCCGGATACAACTTCGTGACAATAGCGGCCAGTTTTCCTTCGGGATCACATGCAATCATTTGTTTCCCTTCTTCGGAATCGTTATCCCCGGGCCATATCTTCGGGACTCTGTATTTCTGCGCCTGGTCCGGGTTTGGAAGGTGCTTGATAACCGCATCGAGAAGTATCGCATGTAAAGGTGCCTTCTTCGCTAACTCTTTCTCCGACTCAGGACCCGCATTCGTCATCTCGATTATGTCCTTGAAGCTGATCCCCTTCTCCTGCATAAACGGGACTGATATCGCCCAGTTCCTGTAAGCGGAACCGAATGCAACCGAACCGTCATTCACGTTGACTTGCCACTTGTCCTTGTATTCGTCCTCGGCATATTTTCTGATAAGTCCGTTTACCTCTGCGATTATTTTCATGAACTGCTGCTGCATCTGTTCCGGCGTGAGCTTCAGTTCTTTTATGTAGCGATCCACTTTGTTGATAAATAAAATAGGTTTAACCCTTTCTTTCAGAGCCTGACGGACAACGGTTTCCGTCTGGGGCATGCAACCTTCGACGGCATCTGTAAGGATGACCGCACCATCCACTGCCCTCATTGCCCTTGTAACATCCCCGCCGAAATCTACGTGGCCGGGGGTATCAATAAGATTGATAAGGTAATCCTCGCCTTTGTACTCGTGGACCATGGAAACGTTTGCGGAGAATATCGTGATGCCCCTCTCCTGCTCCTGGGCATCAAAATCCATGGCAAGCTGATGACCCGCAAGTTCCTCGGATATCATGCCCGCCCCGGAAAGAAGGTTATCCGTAAGGGTTGTCTTTCCGTGATCGATATGGGCAACAATCCCTATGTTTCTGATTTTCTCATGCTGCCTCATCAGCTTTTTTATAACTTCCGTTAGATTTTCTTTTTTTGCCATGTAAGAATCACCTTAATTTATATCAATTATCATTATCTTGCACCGTCCGCTTCCCTTTCAAGCCTCTGCCTTTCCCTTATCGCGAGGGTAGTCGCATCATTGTTGTAAATCGCTATCAGTTCGTTTGCAATTGCCCCTGAAAGTTTTACTTTTTTCTTGAACGACGACCTGAATATTCCCTGGGTTATGAATCTGAGTGCGAGGTCGATCCTTCTTCTCGGAGAGACGATGACCGCTTTCCTGGCGATTATCCCGCCCAGCCTGTACGCAGCGACTTCCTCGTACATGGCGGAATTTTCTATCGCCGTGACAAGAACCTGAACAGGATTCTTGTTTGTTTTTTTCTCTATTATACCGAATGCCTCCTTTACGGCATTATAAACAGAAATATATCTTCCGACGTTATGATCGGATGTCAGTTCATGCTTTTTTCCTTTGTGACCCGTGACCATGAGCTTGTTTATGAACCTTTCGACAATGCTCACGTGCTGCCTTCTCAGCGAAAGGGTTGAATTTCTTCCGCTTGATTTCGGAAGTATGACCGGTTTAAGATTAATATAACTCCTGAGTCCTATGTCTTTAACCTTGACGTCGGATAAATCCCACTTGTTCATCATCAATATATTCTTACCTGCTGAATTCGTTTTCCTGTTATCTGAAATTGCTTTGGCTTCTGTCATTTTTATCCCTTAGGTTTCTCTTTCCTTCCCCTTCTTATCTGTTCAAGGGAAGCCCCGTTAACTGACACGACCTTGTATTTTACTCCGTGCATTGAACCTATGGCCCCGCCCTGGGAACCACCAAGTCCGTCCACCGTGACCTCGTCGTGCTCATCAATGAACTTTATTGCACCTGTCCTCGGAACCATCGCAGTGCATTGTATACCGTTCTTTATGAGCTGGATTCTGACGGCTTTAATGATGCCAGAATGGGGCTGCTTTTGTTCAATGCCTTTCTTCTTGAGGACTATTCCCCTTCCACGGGGTGCTCCCCCGAGAGGGTCCTTTTTCCAGAGTTTAAGGAATTTCCTTTTGTAAACTGTGGACTTCCATTTGAATTTCTTCCTCTTCTTCTTCAGTGTCCTTGCCGCAAACGTTCCTGGCATATTTTAACCTCTCTTAATCCTGATTTCATTTTATTCTGACATTCTTTATCTTGAAGTGCCTGCTTACTAGCTCCTTTATAATCTTTATATTTTTTCCGCCTTTTCCTATAACCGCGGAGCGGTCCTTTGAATCAACGGTTATCACCGCTTCCTCTCCTTTTATTTCGACTTCCTTTACGGCCGGAATCATGTTTTTGATCATCTCTTCGGGCTGCGGTGAATACTCGAATATCTTTATGTCTTTTCTGAGGATTTCCCTCACTCTTTTTACATTGACACCGCCCTTTCCAATAGCTGTTCCCATTTTCCCTTTTTCAACGACGAAATATATTGAATCCCCGTCTTTTATGCAGTCGCGTGCATATGTTCCGGTGGCCTTCTCGAAGATTGCCAGGGTCTGGATTTCTTCGTTTCCTATCTTGACACTCATGTAATTTTACCTTTATTTTTTTATTCCAAGCACGCTTATACCGAAAGGTTTTCCGCAAAGCCTTCCGAGCTCAATTGAATTGCCCTTGAACATCACAATCTCAACGCCCGATATCTTTGAATAAAATTTCATTCTCCCCGTGGTCAATTCCGGTGCGTTGTCCGCGTAAATTATCTTCGCAAGGCCGGATTTCTTTGCATCCCGCAGGACATCCTTTGTCCCTATTACGACCTTCTCTGATTCCAGCGCCTTCTTTATGTCATCTTTGGTACCCATGGCAATCACTTAGTAAATATAACCCAACAAGACTCCTCCGAGTTTCTTTTTTGTTGCGTCCCTGTGGCTCATCACGCCCTTGGGCGTGCTGATGAAAAGTTCCCCCATGCCTATAGCGGGAAGATACCTTTTTTCCCACATAATGAAACTTCTGAGAGTTACGGAATGTCTTGGTTTTATGACTCCGCATTTGTTTATCTTTCCAGTCATTTCTACCTTGAACCTGCCGCCCCTTCCGTCATCAATGAATTCGAAATTGCCTATGTATCCCTTTTTCTGCATGGTTTTTAGTATTTCCTTTACTATATTAGATGAGGGGACTATGCAGGATTTCTTTCCTACCGATTCAGTGTTCCTTAATACCGTGAAAACATCTGAAAGGACATCATGTTTCATAAACGCACCTAATTGTATTTCTTGAACCCCAGTTTGGAAGCGGTCTCCCTGAAACATTGCCTGCAGTAACTGAGACCGTATTTTGAGATAACGCCTTCCGTCTTCCCGCAAACCCTGCACGGGTGAATGTTTCTGCCGCTGTTTCTTTGTTTCGGGGCATTGAACTTCATGACCCTTGCAAGTTTTTCAGGTTTTTTCTCAATCTGTTTTTTCATATTCTTGAATGTCATTAATTTCACCATCATTCTTCCGCATCTGTAACATTAACATTGAGCTCTTTTTTTGCCCATTCAATGGCTTCTTCGGGTGTAATCAGATGTTTCTTTCCCACTTTGGAACTCTTGAGTTTCCGTCTCTTAATCCTGAAGCCCGGCCTTTCAAGGGTAACGGTGACATCAAATCCCAGTATCCCTATATCGGGGTCATATTTGACTCCGGGCATATTTATGTATTCTTTTACCCCGAAGGAAAAGTTGCCCGTCCTGTCAAACTGCGAGGGTTTCAGTCTGTTGTCAACACCTTTCAGTGCGTTAAGGAGGAATTCCTTGGCTTCGTTTCCCCTTAGTGTCAGCTTTGTTCCTATTTTCCTGCCTTTGGCACTTCCGAATGTCGTCCTCCTGTGAGTTCTCGTGATTACGCCCTCCTTTCC
>CAZKOV010000018.1:0-13819 GCA_964554465.1 uncultured archaeon | reverse complement strand
CCTCATAAAATAGCGAAAATCTATGCAGGAAACATGAGCACGCAGAATGTTTATGAGGCTTTGGCTTTGAACGGTCTAAAGCGGGAAGAAACACATTCAGGGGATTATAGGTTGAGAAGAGCTCTTGATACGTGTTTTGCGTAAAAAATAAGATAGATATATAAAGTTTAAACCACTTCAATGTAGTATAATTTTAAATAGTTTATGCCCAAATAATATGAATGTACAGGGGAATAATTAGTAAAACGGATATTCTTGACCGTATACATTACGCAAAAGATGGTAAATCTTTTTCTTGTAAATTATATCCACACAAACTGGAGTCTAGATACAGGGTGCCTGCCGACAGAGCTGGATTTCATAGTTTTAGGTGGACAGAAGCCGTCGCAAGGGAAATGTATATGATTTTAAAGGGTTTCAGGGAACCTCTAAAAAACGGAGCGCCGTGGGTTTACACAGGTCCTACATTTGATACAAGATTAATGGAAAGTGAGCTTTTAATTGAAAAAGTTCTGAGAAACTCATGGGAATATGGAAATGGTCTCGAATCTTCTTTACCTTTAAAAACTGAAATTAACATTGCGGACGGTTTCTTGGTTAGTATTGAAGATCAGGGAAAGGGTTTCGATCCAAGTGCAGAAGCGGAAAAATCTTCAAAAAAGATAGAAATATTTAGAAAAAGACAAATTGAAGAAAAACAAAAAAAATCACATGTAGTTTTTCTTGATAATAGAGATATGAACCCTGTTCCTTTTGGTTTCAGAACAGGTTTTGACGTTTTTATGACCATTCCATACATTGATATAGGCTTTAATAGAAAGGGAAATGAAATTTATATAACAGGTTCAAAAATTATAAATTAAATAGATTACTTCCATGTAGTTAATTTTATAAGCTTTAAATGCAATTAAATGCCATGTATGTTGGAAAAATTAAAAAAAGTGATGTGTTAACTAAAATAGGATATCAAACACAAACAGGGGAGTTAATATCCACCACTATATATCCAGATAAGCTTTCAGAGAAATTTAGAGTCCCTGCAGATCAACAAGGTCGCCCAAGTCACAGATGGATAGATAATATTGCAAGAGAAGTTTATATGTTTCTTCAAGGTTTTAGATATGCGGGAAAAGAAGCACCTATGCAACATAAAGGACCTACTTTTGATGTGAGAGGAATGGAAAGTAAATTCCTGATAGAAGCTGCATTAAGAAATAGTTGGATTCATGGAAACGGAACAGGTTCTGATTTGCCGTTAATTATTAATACATATATAGGCAATGGTTTTGCAACTTCTATTAAAGATCACGGAAAGGGTTTCGATCCTGATAAAGCTTTGGAAATGGCTGAGAAGAAATTCGAAAGTGGCTTCGCAGTTTTTAAAGATATTCCAGATGTGGGCATAGGCTTCAGCAAAACCAAATCGAATGTGATTTACATATTCGGTTCAAAGAGAAGGGATTCCTAAAAACCTTTTATATCCCCTTTGCGAATTTTTAGGCATGGGGGGAATTGTTTTTTACAGGGGCAATTTTGCTGACCGCAATTATGTCCTCGCGAATGAGAAGGCGTTCATGCAGCGTTTTGTAGATACAGGCCATAAGACAAAATGGTGCGGTTTCTGGTGTCCTCCTATAAAATGCATTGATTATTACGCTTACAGAATTTCCTGCAACAGTCAGGATTTCTGGTTGGGTTGGGACAACTGCGAGAAATTCAGACTCAGCAAGTGGGGAGCTTTGCATACATTCTCAAATGACAAGCTGAGTATAGAAGAGGATATTTTCCTTCCACAAGGACTTGGAAGCATGGTCTCTGTCCTCAGGATTGGAAATATTTCGGAAGAAAAACTGGAGATGAAAATATACCTTGAAGCCGCAGTTGACATGAGGACGAAATATGAAAACTGGCACGAAAGACCTTATAAGACCCATTTCAACAAGGTCAGGGAATCTGTCCAGATAAAGACAATATCCAAGCCATGGTATTTCATGTTCGGCGTGGGGAAAACCCCGCGGTTAAAATCTGTTAATTTTAATGAAGAATCTGATTACAGGGAGCACCACCCGGGTGAGAGGCTGAGATGCTTTGTGCCGGGCAATTATAGTGTGGATTTCGATTTGCAAGCCGGAGAGTCCATCGAAATTCCTTTCATATTCACGGGAAATGATAAATCAGACAGGACGCTTACCAAAGATTTTGATGAGGTGTATAAGGATTGGAAAACCCTGTTAAAGGAAAAGATAAACCACCATGAAAACAAGGAAACAGAGCTTTATATTGAAACTCCTGATGAAGGTCTTGATGAGGCGTTTTCTTGGGCGAGATGGTCTCTCAATTCATTATATCACGAGTCTGATACCGTATCCGGTTTCTTTGCCGGTTATCCCTGGTTCTTGGAGTTCTGGGCCCGCGATTCCTTCATCGCTTCTCTTGGATTGACAAGCATAGACGAACTGGATAAAACGAAGACAATTCTCAACACCTTCAGAAGAAAGGGTCTTCCTTCAAAAATAGAAACGAACGGCAATATGGAATTCGGTTTCGCTGACACGCATCCGTTTTTCATAATAGCGGGACTGCATTACTATGAAAGAACGGGCGATCTGCTGTTTAAGAGGAACCTTGATTTCACTGTGAAAAATCTTATCAAAGAAGTCAAATTTGAAAAAGGTCTTATTGCACACGATCCCAAGTTCACGTGGATGGACACGCTTGAAAGGGATCACGCAATCGAGATACAGGCTATGTGGTCAAAGATTTTCAGCGTATACAAAAAGACTCTCCACACCAAACTGGAGAAGGAAATTAACACCATCTACTGGGATAACGAAGAGACTTACTATGCAGATTCAATAAAAACGAACGGCAAATCCGTCAAGGTCAATTCCAATACTTCAAATCCCCTTTTCCGCCTTCTGTTCAATGAGCCTGACGATATTAAGACGCTGGCGGTTCTGGAGAAGATAAGATCACATTTCGAGAGTGATTGGGGGGTTTCTACATGGTCGAATATAGCTCAGGGCTATTCTCCGTGGGGTTATCATACGGGCTCCGTCTGGGGTCATACAACAGGTATTGCGGCATCCGTCGGTCTTAAAAACGGTGATTTGAAAGCCGGCTTAAAATACTTGAAGGTTCTGGCTTCCGATATAAAGAACAACACCCTCGGGGGCATGTTTGAAAATATGAGAGCTGATAACGGTGAATTGCTGGGATGCGGCATACAGGCGTGGTCCATGTCCATGTTCCTGCTTTCTGTGGTCGAATATCTTTTCGGAATAAAATACCACTCGGACAGCAGCACATTATATCTTAAGCCCGCGATGCCTGACGACTGGAACAAAATGAAGATAATAGGTAAGAAAATAGACGGAACACCGGCAGACTTCGTTTTCGTAAAAAATGGTGGAAATGTTAAAATAAAGATTAATGCAAAAAACAAATTCAAGGGAAAAATAAATTGTAATCTGGAAATGCCTGAATATATTAAAAATATTGAAGTCAATAACGAAAAGGTTGAAGGTAATATAGCTACATTTCAACTGGATAAGAAAAACGTCTTAGTTTGTTATTGTGGAAAATAGTTATTTAGAAAAACCAACTTAACAAAACGGTGACCTCTCTTCTTCTGATTATAAGACAATTAATCCAGCAGACCATACCTTGGGGTTTTATTGCCATCTTCCACGGATATTTTTCCTTCCCTTGCAAGCCATCCTATAGATACAAGCACGGCCGAAGAATCAAGGCTGGTCTTAGTGGAAAGTTGCTTGACCGATAAAGGACTCTTCTTTTTCAGTTGCTGCCAGACAAGACCCGCATTTCCCCCGAAAATGTCTAACACATCCATCTTGGAACCCTCCTATATTATATGAATTAAAATAATTTAGATATTTTTTGTTGCAGGTCAATATAAAGTTTATACTTTTTACGCGTTTTTAAAAACAATTCAGAAAAACAATATTCGTCATTGTCAATGTTTGATTTATTATTATCGTTATCCAATAAGATAACAATAGAGGGGTTGGATGGCTGTAAAGAAATATAATATCATCACTATGGGTTCTGCAACTGTTGATGTTTTTGTAGATACAGGTTCCGATCTTTTCAGAAAAGGCAAGGAGAAGGGAATCGTGGAGGTTCCTTTTGGTTCAAAAATTGCGGCAAAGACAGATCATTTTGATATCGGGGGCGGAGGAACGAATACAGCAGTGGCCTTTTCACGCATGGGTTTCAAGACGGCCTACATAGGAAAAGTCGGAAACGATGCAAACGGGAAGCACATAATATCCGAATTAAGAAAAAACAAAGTTGATACACATTTTATTTCCAGAAGTTCCGAAAAGACGGGCTTCAGCGTTATACTGGATGCCGAAGGACGTGACAGAACATTGATTGTTTATAGGGGCGCAAACAATGAAATGAAAGAATCCGATGTGAAGGTAAGCGAGATAAAAACGGAATGGTTTTACCTGGCAACGATGATGGGGGATTCTTTCAAAGCTCTTGAAAAGGTCGCAGAGTTTGCGAAAAGAAAAAACATAAAAGTCATGCTCAATACAAGTTCTTACCTTGCGAAGAAAGGTATGCGGTATCTGAAAAAAATACTCGACGCGACCGACATCTTTGTATTGAATGACAAGGAAGCCGCACTTCTTTCCAAGAAAAAGAGACTTCAGGATATGCTGAAGATTTTGTATAAATCCTGTAATGGTATAGTTGTGATAACCCTTGGTAACAAGGGTGCTGTTGCTTATGACGGTAACAAAATACATACCATAAGGGCTAACAAAATAAAAGTCGTTGAGTCGACGGGTGCAGGCGATGCCTTCGCATCAGGGTTCCTTGCTGGTTATATAAAGAAAGGGGATATTGATTTTGCTTTAAAGGTGGGACGTGCCCAGGCCGAAAGTGTTATAACGCAATATGGTTCCAAAAACGAACTTCTTGGCTGGCGGGCTTTGAATAAATTAATAGGGGCAAAATAATTATTAAGTGTGTCCATTATGAAACGGGTCGATAAAACTGTTAAAATGAAGAAGATCAGCAAAGGCGGGAAGTTCTTCTTTCTTGCATTTGATCAGGGCCTCGAGCACGGGCCGTCGGACTTTGATGAAAAAACAATAGATCCCGAATACATAATTGATTTATCAACTAAGATGAGGATAACGGGGATAATTCTGCAGAAGGGCTTGGCCCAGAAATATTCGGAGAATTTCATAAAGAATGTTCCGCTGATTCTGAAGCTCAACGGCAAAACCAGCATGACAAAAACAGAACCGTTTTCTCCCCAGATAACGTCAGTAAAGGAAGCGGTCGAAATGGGTGCCGATGCAGTTGGTTATACAGTTTATGTCGGTTCGGAAAGAGAGAATGAAATGTTTGAAATAGTCGGGAAAATAGAAGAAGAAGCACGGGATTACAAGCTTCCGTTGGTTATATGGTCTTATCCGAGAGGGCATGCAATAAAGAATCCGAAAAGCTTCGAGTCGGTGGCATATGCCGCCCGGGTGGCGCTTGAACTGGGTGCGGACATTGCAAAGATACATTACACGGGTGATAAGAATAGTTTTAATGAAGTCATCAAGGCGGCCGGCAGATGTAAGGTTATAACAGCGGGAGGTCCCCTCGAACCATTAGAGGCTTTTTTTAAAGACGCGGAAGATATTATGAATGCAGGAGCGTCGGGAATGGCTGTGGGGAGAAATATATGGCAGCACGACGATCCTATAAAAATTGCAGATAAGCTTGCAACAATAATTTTTGATGATTAAAGATAATTCGGGGTGGCTTCATGATTGAAGAAAATGTATGGGATACGATGAAATTTCCTTCTTCTCAGGACGGGAGAAGCATTTACAGGATTTTCATAAACGGCGAATGGGTGGAATCTTCAGCGAAACAGACTTTTGATGTTTCCAATCCCGCGACAGGCGAATTGATCGGAAGAGTTCAGAAGGCAATAAGAGAAGATGCGGATGCTGCAATAGATGCCGCATTCAATGCCAAAAAAATCTGGGCTGCCACACCTGCAGTGGAAAGATCCCGGATTCTGGAAAAAACGGCGGAACTCATAAAGGAACATAAAGACCATATAATAGAAATCCTTGTCGAGGAATCCGGAAAGCCCGTCCGCACGGCAGAGGACGAGGTGCTTGCGGCTGCGGAAAGGATAGAATATGCAGCGGAGGAATGCAAATATATTTTCGGAGACGAGATGGACGGGCACATGTCTCCCCACAAGAAAGGGAAGATGGGACTCCTTTTCAAAAGGCCACTGGGAGTGGTTTTGGCTATAGCTTCTTTCAATTATCCGCTTCATATAGGAACATGCAAGATTGCTCCCGCGCTTGCAGCGGGTAACACTGTTGTCTGCAAGCCGGCATCAGACGACCCTATATCACTATTGCTTCTCGGAAGACTGCTGGAGATTGCAGGGCTCCCGAAAGGGGTTTTCAATATACTTACGGGCGGAGGAAAAGATATCGGCGATCATCTCGCAGAGAGCGAGAAGATTGACATGATATCATTCACGGGCAGTACCGATATCGGGAAGCATGTTGCAAAAATTTCAGGAATGAAAAAGCTTCACATGGAACTCGGCGGCAAGGCCGCATGCATAGTTCTTGCCGATGCAGACCTTGGGCTGGCGGCAAAAGAAATCGTGAAAGGCGGTTTCACTTACGCCGGCCAGAGATGCGATGCAATCTCAAGGGTTCTGGTAGAGGAAAGTGTTGCAGATAAACTGATGGAACTGACAGCCAAAGAACTTGATACATGGAAGATGGGCGACCCGAAAGACCCTGATGTCAGGGTAGGCCCTGTCATAAACAAATGGGCCTTCCAGACAATAACAGGATTAATCGACGACGCCGTCAAGAAAGGTGCAGTCATGGTTCGCGGTGGAAAAAGAGAAGGCCTTTTCATAGAACCTGTTCTTCTGGATAACGTCAATACGGACATGAGAATAGCATGGGAAGAGACTTTCGGTCCGGCAGTACCTTTCATCCGGGTGAAGAATTATGAAGAAGCCCTTGAAATCGCAAACAGAAGCGAGTTCGGACTGGATAACTGTATCTTTACTCAAGATATAGATAAAGCAATGGATGCTGGTCTTAAGATGGAGTCGGGAACCGTCAGCATAAACACAGCGCCTTCACATGGATTAGGATTCTTCCCCTTCGGCGGTGACAAGGATTCGGGTATAGGAAGGGAAGGAATCAGGGAAAGCATAAAGGACATGACAAAGAGCCATGTCGTCATATTGAAGCTGAAATGACTCAACATCTTTTTCAAATAATTAAATACAAGAAACATATAATAGTATTATGGCCATCGATACGTTCAGCGTTCTCGCTCTTCTTGGACTTACTATAGTTGTCGGTTATATAGGTTCGCTGATTTTTTATAAAACCAAAATACCTGACGTTATATGGCTGTTGCTCTTCGGTCTTCTTGTGGGTCCTTTGCTTTCCCTTGTCGAGACATCGATGTATGTCACCATATCTTCCTTTCTGGCCGCGGCCGCGATTCTTCTGATATTGTTTGATGCCGGACTGAACATGGACTTTTATCAGACGGTGAAAAACTTTTCCCGTTCCATGCTGTTTTCTGTTCTGGGGCTTGCATTTTCAATGGTGGCTATCGGAATTTTATCGTGGGCTTTCTTCGGTCTTGATATCCTTACGGGACTGTTCTTAGGTGTGGTTCTCGGCGGAACAAGCTTCCCGATAGTCGATTCAATAGTCAAATCCGTTAAAGTCAAAGAATCTGTAAGATCTCTTCTTGAAATAGAATCCATAATGACCGATCCCCTCGTAATTGTAATTGCCATAGCTCTTCTCGGTATGATAGTGCCGACAGCAGGAAGCGAGATATCGGCCATACAAAGCATTCTAACCGCTTTTTCAATAGGGGCTGTCGTGGGTCTTTTCGCCGGCATAATCTGGCTCTACATGTTAAGGATACTTAGGGGGAAACCTTTTGATTACATGCTCACACTGGGAATACTTTTTCTCGTATACGTTTTTGTTGAAACCAATGCAGGTAGCGGAGCCATAGCTTCTCTTGTCTTCGGTCTCGTCCTTGGCAATGCCTCCACTTTCACAAACATCTTCAAGATAAAGAAAAAACTTGAGCTGGACAAGGAGATGAAAAAATTCCAGTCAGAAATAACGTTCTTCATGAAAGCTTTCTTCTTTGTGTTACTGGGCCTAGTGGCCACAATAAACCCGGAGTATATATTATACGGCGTCGCGACTGCGATCACTCTCATAATCCTCAGGTTTGCTGTAGTCTTCTTGGGAACGAGAAATGTCAAGCTTGAAGCCATCGACAGAAACATAATGAGGATAACGGTTCCTAGAGGACTTGCCGCGGCTGTCCTTGCCCAGTATCCGATAACTTACGGCATTCCCGGCGCCGGGATGATATCAAGCATAATCTTTATTGTTATACTCGCAACCGTCATTTATGCAACAGTTGCTGTAAAAATGCTCACATTAATGGAGTCCAGAAAGAGCGGAAAAGAAAAAGAAGAGGAGCCAAAAGATGAAAAAGTAGAAGAAGTTGTTAATTTTGTTAAAAAATAATCTCATTCTTTCAGCATATCAACGTGTTTCATCAGTTTCGCGTAAGTCGTCTCGAGAGGTTCTACCATTACTTTTGTATCGTTTGTGACTTCCATGAAACCGAAATCCCTCTTGTATCTGGGAACCACATGAATGTGGAGATGCATGACAGATGCCCCGGAAACCTCTCCTCCCATGTTGAGGCCTATATTCATTGCCACAGGTTCTGCAACTTTTCTTAACAGTTTAACTGTCCTGTACACCATTTCAAATAAGATTTTGTGTTCTTCCTGCGTCAGTTCTTCAAGCCAGACTACATGACGCACGGGCACGACCTGAAGATGGCCTACGTTATACGGATAGATGTTCATCAAGACCATGACGACATCATCCTTGTAAATGACCTTTTTTTCAACTTTCGGGTCGTCTTTCGCTATCCTGCAGAACAGGCAACCTTCTTCTTTTTCGTTTTTGCCGACTTTCTTCACGTATTTCAATCTCGATCTGGGAAACAAAAAATTCTTGAACATAATCACACATCCAATCCTTCTATTAATTCCAATATTTCCTTTTCAGGATCATCGGATTTCATGACACCGGAAGCCAGCAGGACTCCCGAAGCACCGAGTTCCAGTGCTTTTGAGACGTCTTCTTTCGTCTTGACGCCCGCACCGACTAAAACGGGGATATTTTTATTGGCTTTTCTTACCATTTCTATTGCCTGTGTTATTAGTTCGGGTCTCGCCTGGGAGACTGAAACATTACCGGCTATCAGTTCGGGCGGTTCAACTGCAATGATATCCGGTTCGAAAACGCTTATCGCTTCCGCTACTTCTGCGTCGGGGGTACATGCGACCGTCTTCATCCCTTCTTCTTTAACAATATCAATGGCTTTTTCTATCTGGAATATTTCCAGCCGGTGCTCGGAATGATTGATAAGGGTTCCTTCGGCTCCCGCTTCCTTGATATCTTCAGCAAGTGTCCAGCCTGTGTGGCTTCCCGGTTCTATAGGATCAACATGCTGAGCATATACTGGTATGGAAACTACATCCGCTATCATCCTTATATCAGCAGCTTGGACGGCCAGAATTATGTTGACATTTTTTTCTTTTGCGATTCTGTCTGCGATTTTGGCTATTTCGAGGGCTTTATGGCCTGCTCCGCTCTCGTATGTCTTGAAATTGATAAGAATTATGGGTTTCATGGAATCACTTATATTTACTTATAGAATACCATGAATATAAGAATCGATTAGAAAGGCCTTTTACATGTGACATTAAGTTTATTAATGTTACTTTCGTTTAATATAGAACATTCAAGTGGTTATTATGCCTAAACATCTTGCAGAAACTTGGAAGAAACCAAAGGAAAACCTTGGAAATATATGGAAGCATAGACTTATCCGTATAAGAGAAGAAGGTACGGTTGTAAGAGTGGAAAAGCCTACAAGAATTGACAGGGCAAGAACTCTCGGTTACAAAGCAAAGCAGGGCTTCATAGTTGTGAGAGCAAGGGTTCCTTCAGGCAGGAGGAAGAGGCCCAAACCCGCGGGCGGAAGAAAACCGAAAACGGCTGGCAGATTCTTGCCGGCTGATAAGTCCAAACAGCAGATGGCCGAAGAGAAGGCATCAAGAAAATATCCCAACATGGAGGTTCTTAATTCTTATTATCTCACCGAAGACGGGAAACACAAATGGTATGAAATAATACTTGTTGACACGAGTCATCCTGCAGTTAAGAAGGACAAGGAAAGGAAATGGATAACCTCCAAAAAACAAAGAGGCCGTGCGAACAGGGGACTCACATCAGCAGGAAAAAAGAGCAGAATCAAGAAATAGAGCAGTCCGCCTGCAATTGGAACATCGGCCGAAAATCCGGCTCACATCTCTTCTATGTCATTGAATACGGACCTGCAACCTTCACATGCATACCTTTGAGCTGAAGTGCGCAACGTTGTGTTTATCTGTCCGCACCGCGTGCAGGTCCATATAACCGGCTCACCCTGCATGTTTGAGGTTTGGAACACCGTATTTAAAAAAGTTTCCGCCCGACCTTTTGTCATTTGCGATGTTCTCTTAAGATAAGACCTGATTGGTTCATTTATTGGTGCTCTTATTACACCTATATTCCTTCTGCCTCTCCCCGGTATAACAAATGCCTGCAGAATAGTTAAACCGATTTATATCATTTTGTATAAAAAAACTCTTCGAGAATGACAGATGACAAAAATAAGATAAACTAATCTTAAAAGACCGCGAAATAATTTTTGAATTACAAAAACTTTATCTAGATACGGGGGATGTCATGGCATTGAGGGGGTTAGTTACATCGGATGTCGATGTGGATATTCGAAAAATGTTTGCAGCGGCATTGGAAAAAAGCATCGAAATGGATAAAAATTTCAGGAAAGAATCTTCCTGGCCTGTTATCCGGGAAGAAGAACATGTCTCATCGTGTCCGATACTGGATTATCTTGGAGTCCGTCAGATTTCACCGAAGACCTGAGCATGATATATTTCAACTACTGTATCAGGATTCTTCCAGCAGTCGCTAGATGAGCCTTGTTTTAGGCATAAGTGTTCCAGAAACTCCACTTTATCAGGCAGTTGTTCCCATACCTGAGGGAGGAATGTTGACTGCCGCCATCCACTTTTCAGTACAACACCATCTTTCAACGGGGCCAGTTTTTCCAAGAGATCATCCGGAGAGGAATATTCCAGTTTTTTCGGGACCGTCAAAACTGAGATTTCAATATCTATGTCCTTCAGTTCGTCATAAGTTACGGGAGGGAATCTCGTATCATGAAGGGCTGCGTTGATTGCATTATCCATTATGCACTTGTAAAGAGGTTCCTGCGGAATTATATGGCCTATGCATCCCCTGAGATTTCCTTTTTTGTGCAGGGTCACGAATCCTCCCTGAACGTTCTTAAGCTTTTCAGGCACTTCCTTCGGATTTAGTTCAGGTGTCTTTTTTTCCTTCAGATATAATTCAAGCGTGTCCCTTGCAAGCCTGAGCAGGAATTCCTGCTCCTCTTTGTTTAGTTCGTCCCCGGACATATCATCATCCTCCTTCCATAATACTATACTGGCATAACTCACCGAGTTCTCATAATCCCCGGTCATCCTTCCCGATGTATCATAATTAACCAGTTTGGCTTTCGTGTCAGAACTATCAAAAAGGGAAAGGAGTATAGTTATGGGAAGTTCGCCGCATATGGTTGCTCCTGTCTTTTTAACATAATCATAAAAGCCTTTTGCATCCACTTTTTCGATATATTCTATGGCTCCGTAATCGAGGTTCTTTATATTTTCTTCCAGATTGTCCGTGAAAGGGACAAAACCAAAACGGCTTCCATAGTGTGTGAAGTCAGAACTTACAACAACAAACGTCTCATCGTCGAGATATTTCTTGATTATTTCTCCAATCTTCACTAATTCATCATAAGATGTGCCCGCGCCTATAACTATCGGAACTATCTCGGTGTCTTCCAGTGCATACTGAATGAATGGTATCTCGACTTCGACTGAATGTTCACTTTCATGAATCCTCTCATCGTTTGCGAAAAGTTTTGCATCTTTAAGGTCGGATATTATCGACTTTGTTTTTTCCGAAATCCTTGCATCACCAAGCGGGGTTCTGTAATGCGTGGCATTCGCAACAGACGCTCCCCTGAAATAGGCATGATGGCTCGGTCCCATGATGATTGCGGTTTTATATTCTTTTCCTTCAATCTGTTTGACTCCATACGCTGCGCACTGGCCCGAATAAACGTAACCCGCATGGGGCAGGATAAGTCCGCGCACATTACCTTCTATAGTTTTTTCTGCGTTATCAAGATATTTTTTTATGTCACTTTCAAGTTCCTTTTTATCAGAGGCATAAAACGTTCCTGCAACAGCAGGCTCCCTTACAATAACGGTTTCTTCTGTTGCTTTTTCAACAGATTTTATTTCGTCTTCAGATTTATTTCCGAAAAGAAAAATAACCATAGCTGCCACCACAACTATTATAACAAAAGCCTGCAATTTGTAATCCGTTCTTTTTTTCTTCCCCATTGACTTCCCCGTATACGTTAAGATTGGCATATTGAATTAAAAATATGTTTGCTTAATCAATTCTGATTTTATATGATGGGAAGAAATCACATTTCCAATTTATCAAAACAGCCGGATATTCTTTTCAGTGTTTCTTCTTTGATATCAGGATGAACTACAAGAATTCCGTTATGGGTTCTTGGTACTTCTTTATTATATTTTAATTGGCTTCCGGACACATCTGTAACGCTTATTCCTCTCTCTCCCAGAACTGCGTGTCCTGCTGCTATGTCCCATTCTTTTAGACTTTTCGTATAACCTAAAATCATATGAGTCTGCTGGAGTGCAACCTGCATCATCCTTGTTCCCATACTTCCAGAACGCATTAGCCTGTTTTCAGAAATACCCAGCAGTTCATAAAGTTTTGTATACTTATCTCCTTTGTAGTTTTTCGGATGACCGACAATTGATTTTTTCCACCTCACCGGTTTCAGTGGCTCTAACCGGGTTATATCTTTATCCTGCTGCAGACATGCACCGCTTCCTTTTTGTGCGTAGAACATTCTCTTTTTCAGCGGTTCGTAGACAACGCCTATTGTCGGAACTCCATTCTCAGTATACGCTATTAAAAAACAAAAATCTTCTTCTTTTCTTTTGAAATCGCCACTACCATCTAATTCATCGATAATATAGATGCCCATTTTACGTAGTCTTTCTTTTGAATCCTTACTTTCTTCTGTTAATAATCCGCTTTCCGGGTCTTTTTTAGGAATGGTCCTCAAAATATACTCTTTTACTTTTAAATCTGCTATTGTTACAACAGATTCGTCTTTTTTTAATCTGCTTCTTACATCAGTACCCCAATAACTCATGATTATTTTCCCAGCTTCAAAGGCTACATGTTTCATGAAATCCAGTCTTTCATACATATATAGCAGAAGTAACGAAATTATTTATATCTTTCTTTATTTGTCAGTAACAATATATATGAACCCCATAAAAGTGATTTCATTCTGGCTGCAAAAACTTATAAGCCGAAATAATAATTTCTATTCATGAAAGGTCAACTTGGTCCGATTGGTTCACAGACTGTTTACCACTTTAACCAGAACGCAACACGCAGTGGTGCGACGCCGGTAGGTGTGGTAATAGGGATTTTTGTTTTTATTATCTCGATAATAACCGCTTTCTTTACAAATAATTTCCTCT
>CAZKOV010000017.1:8407-15447 GCA_964554465.1 uncultured archaeon | reverse complement strand
TTCATCGTACAACAAGTTCTAAAGCACAATAAAAAAGAGCTCAAATTATTGAAAAGGGACATCAAACTTCTGGAACATTACGCTAAGACAGAATATCCCACAATAAAATACGCGGAAGCACTGAAAATCATAAACGAAAAGCACGGAATGAATGTGAAATGGGGAAAAGACCTGAGAACTCTGGAAGAAGCAAAAATCGCAGATCATTTCGGGGTGCCGGTGGTTGTTACACATTATCCTACCGAAATAATGGGCTTCTATAAACCACCTTCCAAGGAAAATCCTGAAGAGGCATTATGTTTCGATATGATAGCTCCAGAGGGGTATTGCGAGATTGTCGGCGGATCTGAGAGAAGCATGGATGTTAAGAATATGATGGAAAGGCTGAAGTCAGAAGGCGAAGATCCAAAAAACTACGAATGGTATTTCGATCTCAGAAAATTCGGTTCAGTACCGCACTCCGGTTATGGTGTGGGTGTGGAAAGGGTCGTTGCATGGATATGCGGATTGGAAACCATAAGGGATGCGATACCATTCCCCAGAAACATGATAAGGTTTAAACCTTAATTTACCGTTTTTTGGGAAATTTTTTTAGCGGATTTCGTTTTACACAAAAAACCGATAGTATTTATTTCTGCGGAACAAATAATAATAGGTTATGGGGGAGAAAAAAGACAGGCTTAAGACTGTAGAGAATTTTGTTCTGAAATCTTTCAAGAAAGTTAATATGGAAAAAAGGATGAAATTTTTTAATCGTACCCTGCATTGGGCCAACGTATTAAAACCCGATGCATCCGAGGCTCTTAAAATAGCCGCATTGACTTACGATATACAAGACGCGTTCAGACAGATAAGCCCTTTTGCAATGAATTCGGGGAAAACGGAAGACAGTATTGACTATCACCAAAAGGAAGGCGCGAAGATCATGAGGAAATTTCTCGAGGAAAACGGCTTTCCTGACAAATTAAACAATAAGGTATACGATATTATTGCAGGACACGAAACGGGAGACAGTAAAGAACAAATAATACTCCGTGATGCCGACAGGCTGAATTATTTTGAAAACATAGCCATAAGGCGCGCAAGGACGTCGGGAATGATTCCTCCGGAAAGGATAAAGGAAGAGTTCCAGAGGATGTTGAGCGATATCAGGACTGAGCAGGCAAGGCAGCTTGCCGAACCTTTTTATAAGAAAGCTCTGGGAGAATTAATGCGAAAGTAAAAAAGATGCGGTATGGGAAAAGATTATGCAACTCAGGGGCAGCTCAAAAACAACAGGGCAAAAGTCCTTGCTATTATTTTCTTGGTAGTGCTTTTCGCGGTTTTAATCTATATACTGAACGATGTTGTAAATAAGAACGTGAATCTTATCACAATGGCAGCAATTGTTCTGCTTGTTATAATAATCATACCATTGGCATTGTTTGTTGCTGATACGTTCCTGTATGAAGGTGAATGAAAATTAAAAAAAGATTTTATTTTTTCTTTACCAATTCCTCTTTTTCATTCTTGACAATACTATGTATCTTTCTCTTGGGGAATATAAAAAGCCCATAGATGATTATGACAGCAAGAATAACTACCAGAATTATGACTATCATCATCCCGCTGCTGTCAGACATGAATTGTCCAATATCCAAAAGTGTCCCTGATGGAGTACAACTACCCGTTTCTGTCTGCCGGTCGCCTGTCTCGCCGGCACAATCCGGATCAGGACCATCAGGACATTCCGGATCGCATTCATCATCCGGTTCCGTGGAACAGAACTCATAATGAATTACAGGCTCTTCTGCCATAACGCTCATTTTAATCTGTTTTGTTTCTGTTTCATAACCATCTTTTGTAAAGGTTAAATCAATTAGGTAAAGACCTGAGTCTTTAAACGTAATTTCTGCTACATCACCATTGACCGGAAGATTGCTTTTGGAATTGTCAGGATATGTTATCTCCGCGGTTATTGAAGGGTTCCCTTCCGATTCTATATGCAGATATGACTTGGCTTCATCCTGAATGAATATAGCCCTGACATCATCGCACATTTCATCTGCGCAGAAATACGTTTCAATTATCCCGAATGTTTTCAATGTTCCGTTAACATAAAAGGGCGTGGTTTCCTCTGCAATCGTATTCCATTCTTCATCCATAATTGATACAGAATAATAGTATAGACCCGGTTCCGTGAGCTTAGATATTGTGAAACCCAGACTATAAACTTCTTTGCTCTCCCCGGCTTCAAGAGTCATAGCCTCGAGAACAGGCATCGGAGGCGTCTCCGGCATAAGGACTACTTCTTGGTACGTTATATCAATAGTCTCGTTACCTTCATTAGTTATTGTCGCCATTAAAGAAACATCCTCGTCCTCTGTAAATGTCTGATAGTCTATATCAGGCATAGTAATTGTTACCGATTGCGCAGAAACGTTCGCAATTATAACCATAAAAACGATTAAAGCAAAGAAAATTCCACGTTCCATGAATAGTTATTATATCGCCGGTCTTAATATATTATTATGCGAAAAACATCCAAAAAAGGGCAAATAGAATTGGTTTTTGTCGTTGTCCTGGTAATCATAGGTATTGTTGCAGCTTACACGTTTCTGAATTTTAGTACTGTCGATAGTGACATATCAAATGTAGGATTATCTGATGAAGCCAAGGTTATAAAAGATTCGGTCATGAATCTTGCAAAAAACGGGCTTGTAGAGAAACTGAAACTTATATATATGCAGGGAGGTTATGCAAATTCCACGAATAAATCAATAAAATTAGGAATTCATAACGTTGAAATTCTCTGTGATTCTGGAGAACTACGGACTCTTGATTTCAAGAAAGAGCTTGAGGAACAACTTAAAGAATATATGAGAAGCACACTTGAAGAGGAAATGGATTTCTATGGGAAAGAGACGTTATTTAATTTTGAATATTTCGACGTTAATATATACATCACCAAAGGAGCCATAAACGCTGAAATAAACCTTCCCACGAAAGTGAACGGTAACTCCATCTCTCAACCATACAAGATAACGGTTCCTTCTGACTTGTATGACATTATGGAATTTTCAAATGATGTTCTGTTTTATCAGAACACGACAAGATTTTTTGATTTTAATATAATTGATGCAATGGCACGTTCAAATCCTCAATCCGAATACTGGGTTCCTTTATCCGGTATAGTAACCGGTTGTGAAAATGCATATTTCAGGGATAAAGAAAGACTTGTCACATCTTTCGAGAAGCTTATAAGATATTCAACAAGCCATACAATTTCAACGAAGACGGAAGACAAAAAACCCGACCCTTATTATAATACGAATATATCCTACAGGGGATTAGATGTCGCTTTTATATACCCGCAATGGGATTTGAGAAATAATTTTGAAGCCTTCCCGCCGAATCCGGCTTTGTCGATACCAAGAAGATTATCATCTTTATCTTCATACTGTCTTGCCTATTACAATATGTCATACTCATTCAGATATCCTCTAATAATTTATTCTAAAGACGAACAACTCGGCGAATGGTTCAGATTCGCAATAATGGTTAACATCAGAGATAACATGCCCGTGGATGAAAAAATCCAAATAAAATCAGACATTGAGGATTATTATGAACTTTGTGATAAGAAAGCCAAATGCCCTGTAAAGGTAAGGGTCGTTGACTCAATGCAGAATCCGCTCAGCGGGGCTGTTGTCTTGTTTGACGAATGCGTTATTGATACTACAGATTTCTATGGCATAGCTGAGGGGTTTGCCCCCTGTTATGCAGGTGAGTTAATCATAAGGAAGGAAGGAAAGGATATTTTCAGCGGATTTGTCAAAAGTGATGACCTGAAGAGTGTTCAGGCAGTTCTTCCCGCAAAAAGAGACGTAAAAATACATCTTTACGGAGTTCCCCTTAATACAGGAACGCCAAAAGGCGGAGGTTATTATTCCAGCTATTCGGTTGCTGAAAACCCCACACCGATTGATGAATTCGAAAATGACTTTCTAGTGGCTGTAGATATCTTCCCCACAAATGAAATGTTAGCAGAAAGCTATCTGCTGCTTAATACAAAACTCGGTGAAATTACAGATTATATAGAATTTGAAGGTCTCCCTAAAGGGGAATTTAATTTTGTTGTCACGATTACGGAAAATGAAACCGGCCTGAATTATGGTTACTCACAATTCATCTTTGCCTCAAAGGGAACCGAAGAGGAATTGTATTTATATCTTCCGATAGTTACCGGGGGTTATGAATATAAAAGGAGAAGTGAGAGTATAGCACCGAACGAGATACTGAAACTTACAAATGCTCTGATAGGATCTAAAATAGAACCAATTTCAGAAGAGGTACAGGAATGAAAAAGACGTTGATATCCGGATTATTGGTGTTGTTATTAATTACATCCATATCCATAGCAGAAGAAGAGAAAGATATAGATATAGTGGGAGTCTCGAATCATGAGATAGAATGCAGTATAATAAACCCGAGAGAAGACTGCCAGCTATTTGAGAATATAATAAATGTCACCCTCGTAACCGAAAAAAACATATCAGAATCCGATCTGACTGTGCAGAACGATGATGGTGTGCTGAGAGCCACATCTCGTGGGTGTAGAATGATACACAAGGACCTTTTCGAATGTTATTTTGAGATAGATCCCATAATCAACGTTGCTGAACTTCCTAAGGATTATCATATGGTTATCAATCTTTATCCTCTGGGTGGCGGAGACGCATTTACAGAGTATTTAGGGGAGTTGAAAATAAGACCAGTCAGCTATGCGGATGTCTTTGATATTGGAACAAAGAAGTCAATGAACAAGCACAATTTTGATTATATACAGAACTTTGTTAAAGACACAATATTCAACAGCGGAATCTGCACAACAATGGGTATTACGAACATAACCTTTGATAATATTATGGAATATGAAGAGGAATTAAATAATATGGGTGGAGAAATAACATATGAGAAAAAAGACATCACACTGAACAGGGCAATAAAACTTCTTGCTGCTTTTTCCTTCCTTATGGAAGACAGATTTTCTGTACAGCCATCAACTGTATTCCAGACGGAACTTCAGGATATATTATATTACGGTATAACAATGGGTTTTAATGTATTCAGGAAAATACCCAAAGATGAGGATTTCCTATGGAGCCCGTGGAGGGATTGGGGAATAACAGACAAAATAGACGATAATTGCCTCGCTTTCAATAATTCGTTCAGCAGGTTCCTGGATCCTCTCTACTTTGTGTCAAAAAGAAAGGATTTCTTGGATTGTATCGAAGACAAGCATTTCAGTGAATGCCAGAGAGAATTCTGGTCTGCCAATAAATATCTGGGAGACAACGATTTTGAAAAACTAACCAGCCTTAAAATAATAGTCAATGGTGAATACCTGAGGGATGAGAGTAACATATGTTCAGGGAGCGAAATAAATCTAGAATATCAGAATCTGAAGAAGCGGGGAATCAGTAAAATAGAAATATATGGAAAGGACGGCCAGGGTTGCCATCACACGATCAATCTCGAGAGTTCCATAAGACCGGATTCTTTCCTTTGCGGGTATCCCGATAAGCCCAAGGACGGAGGAGTATATGAGATAGTTATCCCGCATAGTCAGGGAAATGTCAGTTATACTGTCTATTATTATGACAGTCCGAACAAATGTAAAGTCTATCAGCAGAGCATACAGGTTGACTGATTTATCTTTTTATAACAAAAAATCAAAAGATTATCATGGTTTTGGAAGCGAGTTCACTTGTATCAATGATAATAGGATTGGTATTATCGGCCTTGGGTTTTGCCATAGGAATGTATGTGACGCTTAAGGTCATAGGCAAAGGAAAAGCGTTTTCAAAACTGTTTTTTACGGGAATTGCAACAGGGCTTGTATCGATGGTAATTGCACCCGTTCTAATATCATTATTCCCTTTTTTAGGATTATTTTCGGTGGTTTTGACAGCATTGATAAACTTCATAGTAATTTACAAAATGCTCGGTATCGGCCTTTTATGGACTATCTTCGCATTAATTCTTAACGTTGTAATATCTTTTTTACTTGAAATAGCCATACCTATTGTTATAGTACTTATTATCGGTATATTGAGCTAAAAAATCACAGACTGGAAATTATCTCGTTGTACACCCTTATGAATCGGATGGTTTCGTCGACAAGATCGTTTCTTTCAGCCTTGGGGACACTGTCATATAGCTCTCTTGCCTGCTGATAAAAGTCTCTCGCCCTTTCAAAGTCTTCCATTCTGCACAGCCTTTCGGCTTCCTCAAGCAATTCATTGATTTCTGATCTGCATTCATCAAAACTTAATTGGGGTTCTGCTGGCTCCGGAACTTCCACTATTTCCGGCATCTGCTGCATTTCATCCGCTTTTTCCGATTCCCCGGACAACGGTTCTTCTTTTGGAACCGGCTCTTGTATTTCCTTTGGTTTTTTCGTTACCTTTTCCAATATGAAAAGCGGACCTCTCTTTTGTCCCATTTCTTTTGGTTTTTCCTGTTCTGCCGGAAGTTGTTGAGGCTCTTTAGATTTTCCGATCTTCTTGAATTTCTCCACAATTGAAGCGAAAACAGATTTCTTTATAGTTTCTTGTTCCCCCACTCTCGCTGCTTCTTCGGGTTTTTTTGTTTTATCATATACTTCGATATCCTTATTAATTTGGAGGGCTTTCTGGGTTTTCGTTTTTGTCATGCCTTCTACAATACTTATTGCAAGGTGCAGCATATTCGCGACTTCTGCCATCTGTACTTCATAGCCACCGTATTCCATTTTTGTCATTCCGATGGCAAAGTTTGATATTTTCTTTTTGGTTTTATCATCCATTTTGAGTTTTACTATGGATTCGTTGAGATCAATATAAGTGAATTCACCTTTCATGTGGATCGTTGCTGAGAAGAATTTTCTCATGGTTTCGGAAAGCTTTTCGAATACTTCTTCACAGTTTTCAGTGGTCAGGATTCTATTAAGTTTATCCAACTCCGTAAGCGTATATAATCCACTCCTTTCGTGTGATGTCATTACAGGCGCAGTCTTC
>CAZKOV010000017.1:3510-8397 GCA_964554465.1 uncultured archaeon | reverse complement strand
TCTTCTTGCCCACAGCCACGAGGAATATTCTTTTGAATTTCATCAGGTTCACCATGGTCGTTTCACTATATCTGTAAGATAATATTATAATTATCAGCAGGACTAAAATAACTACTATGTATTCGATTAATGTTCCGCTGCAGTCTTCAAGACACGTAAAAAGTTCCCCGCTTCCGCATATCCCGTCACCGCATTTCAGTTTGGGTTTTTCCTCGCCTTTGACGGGTTTTTGAAATTCAGCGCAAGGCGGGCAAGGTCCCCCGCAATCTATCCCTGTTTCTCCCTGATTCATTATACCATCATTGCATGTGGGGCAAGGCGGGCAAGGTCCCCCGCAATCTACAAGTATTTCGCAGCCACCATGATGACAGTTCTGTATTCCATCCTCGCATGATGGCTGGGGATGGTACGTGCAGTTTCTCGTTGTTTCGGGTTTGAATATCGTTGTCCCGCACTTGTTAAGGTCCCTGCATTTTCTTATCTGGTATCCATCAACACGGCACGGTTCCCATTCGTCGCATCTCCAGTTCTCCATACAGGCGTATTTCGTTGGACCGGGTGTTGATGTGGTCGTGCCCGTACTTGAAGACTGCTGGGTATCTCTTCTTTTCACAAGTATCTCCCATTCATGCCAGTCCGTAAGCTCTCCGTCGCTCACAACAACAGTAAGGTTATGATATCCCCGCGAACCACTTGCAGCGTAATATGAATAATTATAAAGCGTCGCACCGGTTAAAAGACCTCCGTCCAGATACCATTGAGCTGTCGGCGTCGTTCCGTCCGGATCTTCCGCATTTATTGAAAGTGTGATAGCCTCGCCTTCGTACATCTCCAGTTCATAATCTTCCGGATCCCACCACGTAATATTCGGCGGATGATTTTCATAAACAACTGTGAATTCTATGACTTCCCAGTCCCACAATTCCCCGTCCGTGACTGTGACATTTATTATATAAGTATCATTCTGCCCGTCGGCGGCGGTGAAATTAATGACACCTGTTGTGGAATTTATTATAAATAATGTAGAATTAGTTCCGAATGTGAGGATGTGGGGAAGCGTGTCATCAACATCAGTTGCGTTGACATCATAATAATAAGTATAATTTATAGTCGCGGTTTGTGCACCTATTGTACCCAGAACGGGAGCATCATTGACATCAATAACTTCAAAATTCACGACCTGTGAATCCAGTACGAATTTGTCATCATATACATATATCAGAATTGAATTATTCCCCACCTCCTGCTGCTGGGGAACACCCTGAATTTCCCCTGTTTGCGGATCAATGTTAAAGAACGTGGAATTATCCCCGAAGGTTAAAGGATCCACGTCTTGATCAGTTGCATTAACATCATAGTTAAAAATTTCATTTTGATATATTGTCTGGTCAGGTATGAAATCCAGAACGGGTGCATGGTTGCTTGTAATGATAGTGAATTTCATAAAAAATTCGTCAAGGAAATTTCCGCAGGAATCATTTATTCTGAGATATCCGTTATAGATTCCCACCTGCGATTCATTTGCCGTGAAATTTATGTAACCTTCTTCTGATATGTTGAAGATGGGGAAAGTATCATAAAAGAAGGCATTGGCATTATCAGGTGTCGTATTCACATCAATGAAGAAAGGGTCTAATGCATACGCTGTCTGATTGGATATAGGCTCTATTGAGGCGTTTTCAGCGATACAGGCTCCCGCAAATCCGACCACGCCTCCCGAAATTTTTTCATTGATACCCGTTGTACGGACTGCTGTCTGCATCATATTCAGGATTATGAAGACCACTAGCAAAGCGGCAATAAGATTATTCGATATTTCAGTCATTTCAATATCCCACTATGTTTTCAAACACCACTTCAAGTATGCCGGTGTAATTGCCTGTTTGTGTTTTTAAAGGAACATGCGCCTTGATTCTTACCTCTTTCACCGAATGCGGATCCAATATGAAATTGTTATCCGAAACAGTTACCCACTCCCCAATATAACCCTTTGCCTTTATCCTGATAAGATGAGGATGTTCGTCCCCGTTTGTTACATTTATTATTCTCTCTCCTATCGCTCCTCCGGGCACACCCCCAAAATTTATACAGTCGGTATCAGTATTTATACCGACAAAACGATCAGGCCTGACCTTGATTTTCATTTCAATTTCAAAGTGCTCGTATATTACCGTGTTCTCATATATAAGCAACATCATAAGAGAAGTAATAATTATAACAAAAAACAAAACCGGCAAATAATGTACCCATCTTCTTCTTTTTTTGGGATATAGTAAATCCAACAATCTTTTGGTCATATATATTAATTAATTTTGATTAGTTTAAGATTTTCGGTTATTCTGATAAAATCATTTGTTAAAACTTCTCATATAATACGGCGATCGATCCCTCCTTTTTGAGAATATCAATACACCTATTATTAAAGCAATCACTATGCCAAATATCACTAAATAAGGCAAATAAACACTGATATTAGCTGATAAAGGAACTATTGTCAATACAACGTCCTTTGTTTCTGTCTTTTCAAGATAATACAGAGTGACTTTTCCGGTGTAATTCCCTATATTAATACCTGTGGTATCCCAGAAAATATTAAGCTGCGGCTTACTCCAGGGCTCCACGTTTATTGTCGCGCTTCTCAGGGTTGCAACAGTTTCTCCCTTTTTAGTTATAACAAGTTCTGCAAATACATTATCAATGCGCAGGTTCCATTCACTTGCAAGATGTAACCCTATTTTACCGACCGAACCGTTTTGAATTGGGTCGGATTCTATTTCAGTAATTTTAATGGAAGGTGCTCCGAGATAAAACACCCTTTCTGTTTTTGCAGTATCTCCGTCATAATACACCGTAGCCTTTGCTGTATATTTACCCGGTTTTGAATTTGCGAACCAAGAAGCCTCAATTGAAACTTCATTATTTGGGACGGCTCTGAGAGAATTGGTTGTAACGGTATCAACGAGATTATCGTTTGCATCGTAAATGTCGATATCCGCATAAAGATTTTCTATATTAAGGGACCCCCTGTTAATAGCCGTTATCTTGAAAATTACCTTCTGATTGACGTTGGGATTATATACATGAAGTTTGGCATCCACATACTTCCCGGGATAAGGGACATGGATGAATATCTTTGTTCCGATTTGTATAATTCCGGCAACACCCCCAACATCTTTTGGAGGGACTTGTCTGGCATAAATGAAAGCCGTGTGCTCTCCGGGAGTATCAAACTTTGATGGCATCGTAAGGGTGTAGGTAAATTGTGCAATTCCTCTGGGACCCAGAGTAACATTCGGATTATCATGTGAAGTGAAATAGGGTGCTATTTCACCTTCCACGAACGTTGTTATCGGGAGAGGGGATTTGAGTGAGTTTGAGACCACCACTGTGATATCGACCTTTTTGCCAGGCTCGAATTGGAAATGCGTATCCCCGCGGGCTCCTATCCCCAAGGCGTGTATATTAGAAGCCGAAAAAAGGACTATGAAAAGACAAGATATGGAAACAACTGATATTGCAGATAGTCTCATATTATTATTATGGGTAAAAATTTGTATAAACGTTTGCTATGATTTCCTAGCAGTAATCAGTACCAATTATTGTTATAGCCGTTGAAAGGTTTCCTGAATTGGTGTTTTCTGGTAAATCTAACCTATAATCAATCCCCATAGTCATTGTAATGTTAAGACCCTCGCATATTACCGACGTCGTTGTATTGAGATCCTGCCACGACAAATGCAGACCTGTATGACATGCATTGGTATGATTATTATAAGCCTTTACCCACGTACGGGGTGTTTGCAGGCACGATCCTGAGCAGGTTATCCATCCATCGGCATTTTGGCTTGATAATATCTTTACACATGTAGCATTGTTACTCCCGTCATTGTATACGCACATAGGTTTTACATGTATAGTACCTGTTCCTAACACACTATTATTACAATAACTGCCATTGTAGAACCCACCGTCATTTATATAAGCTGTGGATATGTTTCTGGTCGTACCGTTTGCTCTTTGACCGCTGCCAAACCATGTCTCATTCCATCCGTCAACAAAGGTAATGGATGACTGTGATTTTACAGAAACATTCGCTTTTCCATAAATGGTTGCCATGCCGCTGACAATTTTTGTTTCTTCGTATTTTGTATAATAATTAGTAATAGCGATTACAGAGATGAGAATAGAGAGTATCAAAAGTATTGATATAAGATTATTTGAGATGATCATTTGAATCCCCGAAGAGTTCTGAATTTTAACTTATGAATAAATTTTGTAAAATAAAGCATAAATAGGATAAAAACAGAAAGAGCTTTTATCAGCACGCATCAGTACCGTATATTGTTATTGTAGTTGAAAGCTCTGTATCAGATTCCGTGTTCTGCGGAAGCGTGAGCTGGACATCAACACCCATCACTTTACTTGTGTTGAACTGCTCGCAAAGTGTCCTTTGTGTTGTATTCAACTGTCCCCAATCGCTTCTCAGGCCGCCTGTGCACACACTGCCAGCAGTTCCGTTTTCATACGCCTTTATTGTTGCGTTCGGAGTCTGGGCACAACTTTCAGTGCATGTTATCCATCCGGCGGGGGTTGAGGATGCAGCTATCTTCACGCATGTCTCATTATTATTCCCGTCATTTTCAATGCACAACGGCTTTACGCGCGGGGTTCCTGTACCCAATGCAGCTGGTGCGCTGTCATTGCAATAACTGCCGTTGTAGAAACTATAATTGTTCTGCCAGTTTGTCGCTATTATGACTTCAATACCTCCCGGAAGGGCTCCCTGTCCAAACCACGTCTCATTCCATCCGTCAACAAAAGTAATAGAAGCCTGTGACTGTACAGAAACATTGGTCTTTCCCGTGGTGACCATACCGCTTAACGTTT
>CAZKOV010000017.1:0-3410 GCA_964554465.1 uncultured archaeon | reverse complement strand
TGTGACTGTACAGAAACATTGGTCTTTCCCGTGGTGACCATACCGCTTAACGTTTGATTTTCTTTATACAAAGTCATACTGTTAAAAAAACTAAAACCAGTAACAAAAATAGAAAGAACAAGAAGGGCTGCTAGCAAATTATTCGGGACATTCATGGTATATTTCCTCTTAACTTAGCACGCATCCGTACCATATATTGTTATTGTAGTTGAAAGTTCACTTTCGGGTTCCGTATTCTGTGGTAACGTTAACCTGACATCGACACCCAATATCTTACTGGTATTGAATTCTTCACATAGCCATCTCTGCGTCGTATTCAACTGTCCCCAATCGCTTCTCAGGCCGCCTGTGCACACACTGCCAGCAGTTCCGTTTTCATACGCCTTTATTGTTGCGTTCGGAGTCTGGGCACAACTTTCAGTGCATGTTATCCATCCGGCGGGGGTTGAGGATGCAGCTATCTTCACGCATGTCTCATTATTATTCCCGTCATTTTCAATGCACAACGGCTTTACGCGCGGGGTTCCTGTACCCAATGCAGCTGGTGCGCTGTCATTGCAATAACTGCCGTTGTAGAAACTATAATTGTTCTGCCAGTTTGTCGCTATTATGACTTCAATACCTCCCGGAAGGGCTCCCTGTCCAAACCACGTCTCATTCCATCCGTCAACAAAAGTAATAGAAGCCTGTGACTGTACAGAAACATTGGTCTTTCCCGTGGTGACCATACCGCTTAACGTTTCTCCCCAAGGACCTATTATGTTAAAGAAATTACCCGCGCTTACAGCTATTGCAAGAACAAGGAGAACCGCTATAATTCTATTAGAGACTTTCATAATAAACCTCCCTCATGTTTCTGATTCATTATCTTCTGGGGGCTTCTGGATCATAACCCCGACTTTCCCCTGAGTAATCGGGGATTCAGGGGATTGACTTACACTAAATCCTAGTTTACCCGTATATGTAGGTCCTTTATCTACAGGCGCTGTGCCTACCGAGACAAAAGTTATGTACGTGCTGATAACAGAGATAACAACCAAAACGATTACTAAACCAAGTATAATTAAGCCGGATTTGTCTTCCATTAAGTCACCACGATGTCCCCCTTTATGATTAGTAATTAGAAAAGAACTCTTAAATATGTATTCTACACCATACCTTAATTCCTTAATTTAATTTCAATTATTTACCATATATACTAATATCGATACAATATTTCCATGTTCCGGGACCATAAGGAAGAACCTTTCTTTTTGAAATTATTTCGTATTCTGCGTCTATTTCCTTTGCACGTTTTTCCACTTTTTTTCTGACCTCTTCAGAAACACTCCCTTCATCTTCAATATGATAAAGATGGACAACACCACCTTCTTTTTTCAGAAGCCGAAAGGCAACATCCAGAAATTCGTGCGCTGAATGGGGAAGAGGCATGATCACCCTGTCAAATTTACCGTAATAAGGTTTGCAGTCTTTCCTTGCATCACCTGAAATAGGAGTCACTTTTGTCTGCAGCTTGTTTATTCTTATATTTTCTTCCATAAGGGAAACAGCTTCCGGGTTTATCTCTAATGCATAGATTTTCCCGACATCTGGCCTTTTTTTACCTAAAATTATTGCATATGGACCGACTCCTGCAAAAAGAACCATTATAGTTTCGTTCGGTTTTAACATCTCCGCAATCCGAAGCCTTTCCGTTGATTCCCGCGTTGAAAAATATGCCTTCGCGACATCCACTTTCAGCCTGCAGCCACTTTCCATGTGCGTCGTAAGTGTGGTTTCTCCTGCTATCAGTTCCATGCCCCGCAGGCGGAATTCACCTTCCCTCGCCGAGGTCTTCATGCAGACATTATGGACGTTCTTATGGACTTTAAGGATAGCTTCAGCTATCTCCTTTTTTCTGGAATGTATCTCCTCGGGAATCTCGATTATGGCGATGTCGCCGACAATATCGAAGCTTGTCCGGAGATAGCTGAATTCCTCTTCCGTCAGTTTTCCCTTCAGAAAATCGCGAATGTTCATGGATAAATTTAATAGGTTCAAAATAAAAAGTCTTCCATCCATACATTAAACAATTTTTTAAGTTTCAGAATAGAATTAGGATATATCATACTTTTGGAGGGGATGATTTTTATGGCGGATAAACCGGTACCGATGAACAAATTCAAGGAAGGTCAGTTTATTACGATAGATGGAGAGCCTTGCAAGGTTGTTAAGATTATCAAATCGAAACCGGGAAAACATGGCTCGACCAAAGTTAATATAGAAGCCATCGGCCTCTTTGATGAAAAACGCCATACTTTCATGAAACCTTCATCAGATAATGGTCTCGCACCGGTAATAGACAAGAAGGTAGCGCAGGTTGTCTCGATAACAGGTGACATGGCTCAGCTAATGGATATGGAAGACTACTCCATGATTGATGCAAAAATCCCTGACGAATTCAAAAACAGGATTAAAGAAGGCGGAGAAGTCCTTTACTGGATAATAGCGGGAAAGATGCTGATTAAAGAAGTCCGCTGATTTTTCTTTTCTTCCTCTTTTATCAATTTATATAAACCATTTTAACAATTATTCAATATTATGGCTAATGATGTTCTTGTCTCTTATTTTCAGGAATGGCTCCAGAAAGGTTATACGGTAGAGCAACTCAAAACAGAACTTCAGAAGCAGGGATACGCTCAAAATGAAATAGAAGAAGCTGCTGCCCAGACGAGTGAAACTCCCTCTACACAACGCCAGCCTTCTGAAAACCAACAACCACCTGAGAGCAGCTCAACATCTAACTTGGAAAATGATCAAATTTCTGAACAGCAAGAATCAACCGAATCCTCTGCAGAATCTCAACCTAAAGTCGAATCTGATTCCGGATTCAAACAGGCTCCGGTCCAGACCGACCCGACACCCCAAGTCATTACTGATACTTCTACTCCAATAGACCAGAAAAAATCCGCTCTGCCACGGAAAGCAGGACTTGATCATGTACCTAAAGGAACAAAGGATTTCTATATCCTCGGGGCTAAGACAGGGGTGTTAGCAGGAACCGTTCAAGGTATAATCGGAGTAATAATAGCAACCGTCTTGACAACTTATGTATTTTCAACACTGATAGTAGCCAGTGGCGGCATTTTCGGGCTTGTCGGCGGAGACCCGTCAGGAATAATGTCTATTGTGCTTGGAATAGTGAGCGGAATAATAGGGGGAGCTATAATAGGAGCAGTGATTTGCTTTCTGTGGGATTACCTTCCCGGTGAGACACCTTTCCTTAAGTCCTTCATAATTTCCATAATAATAATGCTTGTAGTGGGCGTTACACCCTCGTTATTTCTGGGAGCTTTGGCGATAGCTGTAATAATTCTTCCATTAGTTACGGGTATAGTAGGTGCAGCCGTTTACGCACTCCTGTTTGACAT
>CAZKOV010000016.1:0-17117 GCA_964554465.1 uncultured archaeon | reverse complement strand
CTATATTCCAATACAACCAAACTACGTCATCTTATGTCCTAAATTATATAAATCGCTACTCTCTGGATCATATCTATACAATAGGTTTCTCTTCTTCTCTCCCAAACTCAACGCAAATATCATTGAATTATGCTCCTTCATTTTTCTTCCCTAACGCAACGGAGGCCGTCTATTATGGAGATAATGAAACGAAAGGTATATTAGCTTCCCAGATAGCATCATATCTGGAAATCCCTCTAATCTATGAACCGGCCAATTATTCCGTATACAATTTTTCCCGGAATTCGACAGAAGAAATGCAGGATTTCTACCTGCAGAAAATCACCGAGAACGGGGATATCATAGATTGCATCGCCCTTGTAAATCCAGATCATGAATCCTCTTTGCTGGCCGGAAGATATGCCGGAAAAAATAATTGTTTTATTGTCCTCATTTACAATAAAACCTACGAAGGTATTCGTTCAAAAATTCGTGAAACCAGAGAGCTTCTGGCCGGAATGGGACTGTTTTCGGAATCTTTCGATTACAAGACAAACCATCCCCTTTATCTTGTAATTTTCGGGGGGAATGAATCCATCCCTTTCAACACTTTTGATGACATGGGCCATGAAATTTTCTTCGACTCCGACGAAGAAACCCTATATAATGATATCAGTTACGGCTGGAATGGCAACAGCACAATTTCAGATTTCGCCGTCGGAAGGTTTCCGGGATCAAATGAGGATATATCCCTCCAGATGGAATCAGTATTCGTAGAAAAGGGCAACAATACCGTCATTTACGCTGAATATAAGGATCCATTATATCTGGACGTCCTTTCTTTTGGAGGCGGGATGCTTCAGGGAATGGTTTCAGAAATTCACATGGAGATGTCGGGTGTCAATGTAGACAGGTTTGTCGAACAGAGGATAGACAGCATTCCCAACGGAACCGATATCACGTCTCTCAAAAATGATATCAGGAAATATTCAAAGCAGGTCGGCAAATCGAAATTCAAATCACTGAAGGGTATTGGCGGCATTCTCCTCAAGGCTTTCGAACTTATGGATCTCTTTTTACACACGATAATGGAATACGACTGGCTTTATTTCATATTCGAAAGCCATAGTCTTGAAGAGCCGGAACATCTTCCGGTAATATCTGCGGAGGCTGTTGAAAACATTTCTGGTTATGATATAGCAGCTTATTACGGGGCCGGAATCAGGGAATGGGTCCTCCCTAATCACAACATGTCGTATTGGGACATGATACTTTATCCTTATACGAATCCTTCCAAGGAAAAAATAAGCGTTGATTCCGCTGATTTTTCGGGCTTTATCTACAATGACCATGATATATCGGGCGAATCCGGGATAACCGAAAATATACTGAAAAGCGGCGGTTCTGCCGTGGTCTCGTCAGGAATAGTCCATCCTGCATATGCCGCCTATGCCTCCAATGCCTTTTTCCGGGGCATGTCCCGTGGAGGAACAGTCGGTGAATCTTTCTTCAATTCCGTTAACATGAATCCTGAGAGCTTCTTCTGGAGTGCTGAGTTCATGATGGGTACCATAACTCCCAGTGTTCCCATACCCTTTGCGGTTTCCGGCAATCTTTACACAAAAAGCAAGTTAGAGCATATCCTTCTTGGGGACCCCAAGCAAAGATACACCGAAAAAACATATTATCCCATCGATAGTCCTGAATATTATATAACTCCCTTCTATTCTTTCCTGGCAGTTCATGATATCGTTTCTGACTATGAAATAGATGGCAATATTCCGATTTTCAAAAATACGGATTTGGATCTTTTGGTAAAGGAGAAACCGGCCGTTCCGTTGTATATGAGAAAATTTGTCCTGCCGGAAGGATCTGTTATCAATTACATGAATTTTTCAGCCAATTATTCGTATTATGGGGATTTAGAAAAACAGATTTTATACAACGATACATATTATTCGAACTATACCGGGATTGTTTTAATATGTTCAGGTAATCTTGGAATACCTTTATCCCAAGAGCCTTCGGATTCTGAAAAGTTGCTGCTTTCGGCATGTATAAAAGAGTCTCTGGAACCTTCAATCATCCATCCCTACCCCAACGCTTCATACTGGAACGAAACGCACCTTCTTCTTGATGGCAGGGTTTTATTGAGGATATACGTCCCGGCAATCATTTTTGATAATGAGACATCTTCACGGATTCTTGAAGAGGCTTCTGTTAAAGTGGATTATGACGTTCCGGTTGAAATGTTTATTGATTCAGAGAACTTTACGGTATTTGATGATGTCACAATACCTGCGACGTTGATGAATGAGAACGATGAAATTGTCGAAGGCGTTCTGTCGGTTAGAATTGATAATATCACAATTTTCCAAAACGTAACAATAGGAGGAGAAAGTTCTGTTGTGTATAATCTGAATTTCGGGAAAATGCCCGAAGGGAATTATACAGCGGTGGCAGCTTTTAAATCTGATACCGCGGACATCGGTCCAAGATATTCACAATTCACTGTATTTGGGAAGCCCTTTTTTAACGTGTCTTATGAGGACATTATAACAGTAAATGAAGGGGAATCGGGGTTCTTCAACATAACACTGCAGAATCTGGTTTCAGTGGATTTCGGCGATGTCCTGATTGAAGTCTCCGATTTGATTGACAATTCTCATTCAATAGAAAGCCAATATATCCTAATCGGTTCTACAGGGTTTGATGAAAACGGCACGAATAACATGATTGCAACATTAAATGTACCAGACATGCAGCCTCCGGGAACTTACGAGGGGAAAATGGAAATAGTCAGAAACGAAAACGTTGTTTATTCGATAAATATCACGGTAATTGTCCCTCCGAGAGCTGTCCCTGAGATAACTCCTCTCTCCTGGAACATGAAGGGTGTGCCGGGTTTTATAGCTACAGAGAACTTTACATTGGTTAATACAGGGAACATCCTTCTGGAGAACGTGTCGGTGGAACCGCCAGAATTAGTGACGGATGAATCCGAAGAACTTGCTCCCGGTGATTTTTTCGTCTACGAATTCGAAAAAGAAATTCCTCACCTTCCGCCGGGGATTTACAACGAGACTATAAGCTTCCTGTTCAATTGTGATTTGTGCACGGAATCTTCCATAGAAATTCCCGTAACAACAGAAGTCGAGCCCGTCGTTTACTGGAGCATGACAGAACCGTGGGACATAAAGTATGAAACGGATCCTCTGGAAAATAATTTCTTTTTTGCTAATCATGAAACTTCCAATATACACATTGATGCACTTTATGCGGAACTTTCAGGACCTGAATGGCTTTCTGCAGAATCTGAAATTTCATCGTCCGTAAATCCTGGAGAAAACGGGACCGTTACGATTTCACTTGTTCCTGATGGGATAAAATCCGGTACTTCTGAAGGTATAATAAGCGTCTCGGGGAAGGATTATTTTGTTCCGGAAAAATATGAAATCCCTCTTTCAATACACGCTAGGGGGCCGGAGTTTTCCGTTGAGAAGTCATATTCGCCTAAACGTATCTATAATCTATGGGATAGGTTCATTATACCGAGGAAAATATATACCGAAATCATCATAAAAAATGAAGGCGAAAAGAATATAGGGGAAATCGGTTTTAATGAAACAGTTCCGTTTGGATGGGAAGCGAATGGATTCCTTTATGTCTTTTATGCAAAAGAGTTTTGGGGAAAAGTCATACCTTTCAGGATTCTCCTGAAGGAGGGTATATCCTCGACAAATTCGGTCCGGTTTTCCGTGGATATAAGTCAAACTTCTCTTAAAAGAAACCTCAAAAAGGGCGAATACGTAATCATACACTATCCCCTCAGGATTTCAGGACATGTCACCCCCGAAACAGAATCTGTCCTTAATTTGATCGTTAAGACGGAAGACAACGTCTTTGATGAATACGAATCGGAAAATAACATAGAAATCAAAAAAATAGGAAATATTTTCGGTTTGTTTTAAAATTTATTTTTGTTTCTTTCTTTTAGTCCTTCTTTTCGTAAGCTGGCCGTCATTTCCCCTACCTTTTCCTCTTCTTCCTAACATGTTTCCTGTTCTGTTTGAATGTTTTTTTCTTCCGTTTTTGCTTAATGTCATAGCATCTGGTCTGTAGGTAGACATCAGAGCAAGATAAATCGCCGCAGGAGTGACCGGGGTAGTATTTTGTTGGCTTGAATATCGTCTATACAAGCTCCCCAGATACAGTGTCTGGAGGACTCTGCTTACGTATCTGACGGACGAATATGTATTTTTATCTACTTTCATGTGACCAGATTAAATGTAAAGATTTTTAAACTCCCGTTGTTCCAGAATCAATACTGCCTCCATGTATGCCTGCATTTCGTGCATCTGTAGAATATGGTCGGTGGCTCGTCACCGCTCCTCATCTGTTTCAGCCACCATACGGCTTCATCGTTCCCGCATTTACTGCATTTGACTTTTACCGTGGGGAGCGATTCCTGCGACTTCTTATCAAAGATCACCACTTCGTCCATTGGCTTCTTTTTCAGTTCCTCGTGGACTATATGGGAACCTTCTGACTGTTTCTCGTGGCCGCATCTCCTGCATGTCATTTTCTTCTTTTTCTTATCTTTCTTGGCTGTCATCGTGGAGCCGCATTTGGGGCAGAATTCCATGGGAGTCACTTTCTTTTAGGCTTATATCTGAATTTATGCTCTTTCTCTCTTTTCACATAATAATCGTCGCTCCCGAAAAACGAGATAAAAAGGGCGACCGCAACTATTACTATCAGAATCACCCATAAATAATTGGGCATTATATAATTGAAAAATATTTCCGACAACCCTATTTTCACCCATCCTATATACGGTATTATTGATATGACCTTCCCGTGAATCTGTTCCTTTGTCACCCTCTTTTCAAAAGGCAGCTGACCGAAATTCGCATCGCCTTTGGTCTGGTAGGTCCCATCGGGATTTATATCCACTATCCTGTGCACTATGGGCGTTGATCTGTCCGGTACAGAAAAAACTATTATATCCGCCTCTTTCGGGGATTCCGTGCCCTGCAAAACCAGAATGTCGCCTTTGTTGAATGTGGGCACCATAGAATTGGATTCCACCGCGACTATGGGCATGTCCGTCTGCAGGGCTATAGAAAGTCCCTGATTTACGCCGAAAGCCAGAATTATACCGAGAATTATGTAGAGGACAGTCCCGATGTTTGAATCCTTGTCTATCATATTGTTCGCCTTTGAGATACAGATTTATCGGGAAAGTTCACTTTTTCTTTATTTCCCTTGAGAAAACGACGCCGAATTCCTTGGCATCATCAACTGCGAGCTGGGCTGCGTCCGAAAGTATCTTTTTCGGGTCTTTGCCTCTTATAATTATCTTCGGTACCGACATGTAAGGGTGTTTTATCATATAAGAAGCCTGATTTGCTCCTGTCTTCCAGGCGTTTTCCTTGAGCATGTTTAACAACGTATGATCCTCGCCTTCGACAAGCAGCTCAAGTTTGCCCGTCCCCTGTGATTCAACTTCGAGTTTCATAGACATAATATTATGGTGTTACATTTAAATACAAAGCGAAAATCCTAATTTTTTGTTATTTTCGAGACGTTCCCGGAAAGTATTATATGGTCAGGGAATAATTCGGCTTTTCCTATGAAATCCGCGAAATCCGCAGACCCGTCTATTGTCGTCTCGGTCCAGTTGCCCCTTATTATTTCAAGCCTTATGTTTTGAAGTGTGAAGTGGGTTATTTTCAGGTCCGTTAATGTTATGTTATCGGAAAGGTGGCACGTTATCTCCATGTCATCACCGGCATGGCTGAGCAACGCGACACCTCTGGAAGGATCGAAATCCGCCGTCCCCTTAAACCCGGACACCGTAAAATACGTGGATTGGATTCCAAATTCCCCGGAAGGCGTTATCGTATAATTTGTCGGATAGAATTCAATGCTGACATAACTAACTTCCTTCTTGGGGCTCTCGAAAATACCGCTGAAAGGGGAAATCCTGAACCATTCCTGAATGCTTTCTATGATGTCTGACCAGAAGTCTCCTGCATACGCACTTGCCGTAAGGAATGTGGAAAAGACCAACAACCCCACAAACACCGTGATTAGTATTTTTGAATTTGGCATAACACTCACATTCCATTTAAATGTTGCAGCTACTATTATATTATTTTATATCCTTTAATTGCTTAAATATGGGGGATGGCCCTAGTTGATGTGTTATGAATCCTTTTGGCGTTGGAGCTGGAAATGACTGGATATCATGGATATTTTTTATGATCATGTGGGTGGGATTTTTCTTTTTCTACCCGAGACTTATGCTCACCCAGATGATGTGGAAGATAGAAAAGGTCTCTCTGGAACTCGAGGAATTATCTGCAAAATCACGGAAATATCTTTTCAGAAGGGTTGATAAGAATCCATCAAAAACTGTCCGTGAATCCATAAACAGGTTTTTTGAGTTCTTTGTAATAGAGCCCGTAAGTCTGGACCCCAGCGGTATTATAGGCAAGCTTGATCATATCATAACAGCCCAAAAGGACCGGTTTGTTTATTTCGTTGACCAGATTATGCCGAAGGCCGGTTCCGAGAATAAGGCCAATATAATGATGGGTTTTTCCGCCGGTATTGAGCTGTACATTATTTCCAAGATAGTCAGGCATTATGTCGAGATGATTAAGGAGACAAAATCCTACCAGCTTGCAATGATACTTCAGATGCAGCTTCCTTTCATTGAAAAAATAGCAGTATCGATGGCTAGAGGGACTAAAGCCCTTGCCGAAGGGCAGCCTATAGGTGATGCCATAGGTCCCTACGCCGTGGCAAAGCTGATTGGGAATAATAAGACAAAGGAAATTGAAGAAGACACCCTCATGGCTGAAGTTATAATGGACGGAAGGAAACTTCTTGTCATAAAATCAAAGGGCCCTGGAGGGCGTCTGGGAAGACCCGGAAAGGCCGTTGAATCTCTTGTCAATAAGAATAAGATAGCAAGAATCATTACAATAGACGCCGCAGGAAAACTGGAAGGTGAAAAGACGGGAACCGTGGCCGAAGGCGTAGGTGTTGCCATGGGAGGTCCCGGTGTCGAGAAATCCTACATCGAGGGCGTTGCAGTCAAAAACAAGATTCCTTTGGATTCGATAATAGTGAAAATGAAGCCGGAGGAGGCTATACATCCAATGCCGAAGGCTGTGAAGGATGCGGTCCCGAATGTCATGGAATCTTTAAAGAGGAGCGTAATCCGTACAAAGAAGGGGGAGATACTGATCGTTGTCGGTGTCGGGAATACATCAGGTATTGGCAATTCGGCAAAGAGTTTAGCGGAAGTTGACAAATGGGTGGACAAACATGACAGGCAGCAGAAGAAGGAAAAGAAAAAAAGAATGAAGATAGATGATATATTCAAATAATTTTCTATTTTTATAATCTGCTTATATCCGCGCCATTTATTATAACCTTCCTGAACATTTCCGTGTCTTCATGCAGACGCGGGCACGCCGTGTTCACAATTACGCCAATATCCACGCCCGTTATTTTTTCTGGTGTCAGTTCGTCTGCGCTTATTATTATGACATTTTTGCCCTTTCTTTCAAGCTCTTTTTTAATATTAATTGCTATGTTAACATTGCTCTGACCGCTTTTTGTTGAAACGTAAACAGCGAAATTTTTCATGTTTCTCGCTTTCTCCAAGGAGAGCTCTTTTTTTATGAAAAGTTTTCTTATTTTTTCCGAAACGTCAGTTATTTTTCCGGATTCCATGTCGGCAGAGAACACCTTTTTTCCGGTCAGGAATCCTGATGGATGGAATTCTCCCGAACCGAAATAAATGAAACAGTCTGTTCTGTCTTCAAGCTGTTTTACCGCTGAAAAATCACATCCAAGCACATGTCCGGAATAACCTGTCTTTTTGTTCTTTCCGACAAAAACTCGCTTGCCGTGCTTTTCAAGATATTCTTTGATTTTTGGAATTTCATCTACGAACTGGACGGTTGTCATGATTCCTATTTTGCCAAATTTTTCCAGTTTTTTCATGTCTTTTTCAAGGATTTTGGTGAAATCATAATCCATCCTTAACTCGTGATATATCACGGGGATTTCTGGCTCGACTCCGAAATCCGCGTGTCCTATGTGGACAAGAACGTCGCATCCCAGCATCTTTGCTTCATGATCTTTAAGGTCGCAGGCTCCGTAACACGGTTCAACTGAAACTATGACCTCTGCTGACGCCTCCAGTTTTTTGCATATATCAGAAATCCGCATTTTCAGTCCTTCAGGCGCCTGTAAAAATATCCTTTTTGCCTTTCTTTCTGTTATTTCCTTCTTCAAATCTTCTATCATTTTATTCGTAACGAACATGGTTGTTATATCGGAGTATGGTTTAAAAATAGACGTATCAAAAGAATAATCTATTTAAATTTTGATTATAGGTTAGATGAATATGAAAAAGAAAAGCTCTGAGATTTCTGGTTTCTATAAATTTACCCCGAAAGAGAGGCTTGAAAAATTAAAAGATTTTGTTGACCTCAGTGAAGAGGAAATGAATCTTTTGAAAAGGACAGGCGCTTTGGATATCGAAAGCGCTGATAGAATGATAGAAAATGTCGTGGGTACTACACAGTTTCCTTTCGGCCTGGCTCTGAATTTTTTGATAAACGGCAGGGATTATATTATTCCTATGTGCATCGAAGAACCTTCTGTTGTTGCGGCGGCTTCTTTTGCCGCTAAACTTGCAAGACCTTCAGGAGGTTTCAAGACGGAAAGCGATGATCCTGTAATGATAGGCCAGATACAGGTTGTCGGATGTAAAGATACCGGAAAAGCAAAAGAGATTATACTGAAAGAAAAGGAAGAAATAATCAGATATGCAAATGATGTTGATCCCGCGGTTCTGGTTAAATACGGCGGCGGACTCCGTGATATCGAGGTAAGAATTATTGAATCCAAAAGAGGGGATATGCTTATTATTCATCTTCTTGTTGATTGCAGAGACGCGATGGGCGCGAATGCTGTAAACACGCTTGCAGAAGCGCTGAGCCCCAGGATCGAAAAACTGATAGGTGGAAAATCCGTATTAAGAATAATCTCAAACCTTGCCGTCCACAGAAAAGCCCGCTCAAGGGCTGTCTGGACTAAAGAAGAACTTGAAAAAAGCACAAAAGGAAAGATGAAAGGCGAGGAAGTCGTTGAAGCCATTCTCGATGCTTACGCCTTCGCTGATGCAGATCCATACAGGTGCACAACAAACAATAAAGGCGTTATGAATGGTGTTGATGCAGTCGTAATCGCGACAGGCAATGATTTCCGGGCAATAGAATCCGGAGCTCATTCTTTCGCCGCTATTGACGGCCGCTACAAACCTCTGGCCAAATACAGTAAAAATAAAAACGGTGACTTAGTCGGGGAGATAGAAATACCAATGGCTTTGGGTCTTGTCGGAGGTGCAACAAGAACGCATCCGATCGCTCGGATTGCTATCAAAATACTCGGAGTCAAAACGGCAAAAGAGCTCGGTGAAATAATAGCTTCCGTCGGTCTTGCCCAGAACTTTGCGGCTTTAAGAGCCTTGGCAACCGAAGGCATACAGAGAGGTCATATGGGCCTTCATGCAAAAAATATCGCAATTATGGCCGGTGCGAAGGGAGAACAGATAGATAAAGTTGCCAAGAAAATGATAGAGGAAAAGAAAATCAGGATCGACCGGGCAAAAGAGATACTGGAGAGTCTTGATTAATTTTCATCCAGAATTTTAATTCTTACCGGCCGCCATTTCAACCAGCTTGGCGTATGCCGGCCTTGTTATCAGAATCCCCACAAGGACCCCTACTATGGTCGTTATTGCGAATGACCTGATGAGACCGACACCTATGGACATGAGCGGTATCATCGCCGCTATTGTTGTCGCGGCTGAGCCGAATATGATGAAGAACGCCTTCTTGATTTTATCCTTGACTCCCAGAATCATTTTGTATTCTTTCTTTTCTCCTCTTAACGTCTCATCGGCAATGACTATCATGTGGTCTATCCCGGTCCCTATCGCGGCTATGATACCGCCGATTGCGGGGAGGTCTATGGTCCATGAAAGCATTCCCATCATAGGTATAAGAATCGCGCCTATAACCGTAAACGTGTCCATTTCCTCTTTTTTCCACCAGGCCAGTCCTATTATTACAACATTCACCAGCAGAACGCCCATCCATATTCCTGTATCATTCGCTGCCGATATACCGAGAAGTATCACGACCTCTGAAAGGCTTATCAGAACCATGGGAATTGCCACTTTGAAATTTCTGTATCTTATAAAGACTACGATGACCACCATGATTGCCGCAAGAAGGCCTGCATATGCAGCCGATACGACAAAACCCTCTCCGAGCTTGGGGGATATCACAGAAACCGAGACCGTTTCCATCGTAACCGGAAGTGCCCCGGACCTCAGTATCGTCTGAAGCCTTAGTTTTTCCGCTACGGCGTCTTCCTTGGTTTCCCTGTAACCATCTATCTGCGGGGTCGTGTAAACTTTGCCTCCAAGCTCTGATGATATCTTGAGAGCTGAAACGACCTGCTCGTCGAGGAACAGGTAAATCTCCGAATCTTTAAGGTAATAATCTCCCGAGTTCATGTCCATTCTTGAAGGGATACCGGAAGTTATTTTTGCGAACCTTTCAGCGCCTTGTGTGGAGACCGAGACGGTGAAATAGAACCGGAATCCGTCTCCGGAAGGCATTATCGCTGAATGCTGGGAATCCGTTAATATGAGTTCTATGTCCTTGCTATCGTATGCCTTCCCGAAAAAGAAATAAACATTATTGGTTTTATTAAGATATTCAAAATCTATCTCGTCTAATGTGAATTTGTCGCCTTGACTGATTTTTATATCATCAACAACTATTGAATCGTTTTCCGCTTCTGTAACGGGGTATTTTTCAGCACCCCCCAAATCAAAAATGCCCTGGCCGTTTGTTAACTCTACGGGTTTTATTATTTTTGCCTCGAACTTTCCCTGTTTTGAAAGAAGGTCGTTGACGATTTCCCTGCCGACTCCCGCGGCTTCTATCTGGATGAAATATTCCCCGGTTGAGGTCTGTACTGGATAGAAGTTTATTTCTTTCAAGCCGTATATGTTCGCCCTTGTTTTTAGCGTTTCCATTACCTGATCAATAACATCCTTGGTCGCGTTTTCCATTTGGGGTTTCAATATTACACGGGTGCCCCCCCTAATATCAAGACCGAAGTCCAGATTTGTCGTATCCAGATTCATGACATCTATGCCTATATCACTTATATTGGCCCTGTCCACAAAGAAATCGTAAACTTTGCCGTCTGCAGTCAGTTGAACAGGCCCCGAAAGTGTTGGTGCGATTTCAATCCACTGGTCCATATTCTCTATTTTCTGGCCGTTTACGGCTGATAACAGCATTCCCTGTGAAAGCGTATCTTTTGCGGGGGAATAATCAGAAATATAAGCTATTTCAACTCCGTCTGCAGGCGGCCTGAATGTGACTGCCATGAAACCTCCGAAAACGCATACGATCAACAGTAATATTTTCCAATGTTGAATCATCATATCAACCCTTTATTATCCATGTGCCATCTAAGTAGCACGGAGTTCATCGTCCATGTGTATATTATATCGGCTGTGAGCCCTATCAGAAGCACTGCGGCTATTTCGGACAGTACGGGTGAGATTGCCGATATTACAAGGGCGCTTACCGCTACTATACTTGTTAACGTTTCCGTAAGCCCTGTCTTGAGGGAATTCCTGAACCTTTCCGCAAACGGCGCGTCGGTCTCTTTCATAAGACGTGTTGTAAGCATTATATCGGTATCCACTGAATAACCTATAAGCATTAGAAGTGCAGCAAGGCTCGCGAGAGAGAACTGGACTCCGAAAACCTGCATAAAGGCGAGTGCTGTTATTATGTCAAAAACTGCACAGGTAATGACGAGGAGTGATGGAACCGTTTTTCTGAAGATAATGAATACGATTATACCCATTACTATAAATGCTAAGATTATTCCAATCTGTGCCTGTGACCAGAATGATGTTCCAAGAGATGTTCCTATCGTCTGGATGGAATTAACACTCGTATCAATGCCAAGGTTTTTCATCTCTACCAGAACCGCCTCTGGATCGGCGTCTTCGGTTATTTCTACGATTACTGCCGGCGTGCCTATTCCTGTGGTTCTTCTGACATTGACATCACCGAACTTTGCCTTCAAGGAATTTTCCAAAGATATGCTATCAACGTCATCATGTGTATTAACCGTGACGAGAGTTCCGCCTTTCAGGTCTATTGATCTTTCGAAAAATTCTCCCGTCTGTGCATATTGGGCTGCAAGTATAACTATTGATAACAGAATCGTTATTATAGTCACTACAAGAAACTTTCTGTAACTTTTGGTCTCCTTTTTCCCGAGGAAGTGTTCAACGATGTTCCAATACCCTGCCATAAGTATAACTATTTTGGTGTTAGTTATATAAATTATAGCTTTTTTGTGGTTACATGGAAGATGTTCTCATTATAGGGGCCGGTCCCTCAGGATTGTCATGCGCAAGACATCTTAAAAATTATGGAATTTCAGCCAAGATTCTGGAAGAGCATCAAAAAATAGGCCTTCCTATACAGTGTTCTGGTCTTGTTTCTTGGAATCTTAAGAAATTCACGGAAATCGATGAATCGTTTCTGGAGAGAAAAATATACAAAGCCAGAATTCACTCCCCATCAGGTTTTGAAATAGAACTGAAGAAAAAAAAGCCTGTTTTTGTCATCAATCGTCACAGATTCGATAGATATCTTTCAAAGAATCTTGAAGACATTGTTTTGGGGGTAAAAGTAAATTCTCTATCTTTCAAAAATGATTCCGTTTCTGTGAAAACAAATAAAGGTGAATTCAGAGCAAGGATGGTCGTGGGGGCCGACGGCCCGAATTCAGTCGTGGCAAAACACTTTCAGGTAACACCACAAAGATCTATGGGTCTTATGACTATTGTAAATGAAAACCCAAAAAATAATTTTGTTGAGTTGTTCTATGACAGAAAGGAAACGGAAAACTTCCTCTGGAAAATTCCAAGAAAAAATTGTGTGGAATACGGAATCATGGGCGAAAACTGCAAAGCGGCGCAGTTAAAATCTTTTTTCAATTTACGTGAATGCAGGACATCTGGAGGTCTCATTCCAATCAAATCTGCTAAAAAAACGTATTTTGACCGCTGCTTGCTTCTGGGGGATGCCGCAGGCCAGGTAAAGCCATGGAGCGGTGGAGGCGTTGTTTATTCTTTGTTGTGTTCAAAAATAGCTGCAGGTGTGATATCCGAAGCTTTTCAGGAGAACGACTTCTCGGAAAAAACACTAAGAAAATATGAAATCCGATGGAAAGGAACAATAGGAAAGCAAATATTCATTGGAAATTTATGGAATAAATTTTTGGATAAATCGAATAATTACATACTAGATTTATTTTTTCATTCTTTGAAGTTGATAAAATTGGATTGGCTGGATATGGATTTCATTAAATAGCTAATTGTTTAACAAAGAATTATTCCCGAAAGAACGCGGGTTATTAATGGCGTAAATTGTTTTTCTTGTTTTGTAAATGTCTTTCCTGTACTTATCACTCTCTCCTATGACCCCACCGCAGCCTCCGTGTTCTTCAGAAGCAAGGCGCCATTCAAGCGTTTCCCCCGGATTCAGTTTTATCTTATCTATGGGATCTTCGGCTATTTTTATTTCACCGTTAGGTTTCTTTTTGTAAACCTCCCACCATTTTCCGTCCTCGCCGTCTTTAATGCCGTTTATTTCCTTGATGTAGATGCTGTCAAATTCTTTGCTATATTCGCTTTTTATGCCGAGGTCTTCCCCTGCCTTCATTGTCATTTCGTAAGCGCTGGTCCTTTCTTTGGAACTGTTCCTGAATTCTATCTGCTGGAACACGTACTGGCCATGGCTGTATTCCATGACAACAGGATTATCGTATTTGATAACCGTTATATCTGAAACCGTGTATAATGCTGGCATCTCTTCTGAATACGCTTCATGAATTTTTTCATCGAAATTGCCTTTTCGTGAAAATTCAGATAGCTTTTCCTCAAGGATTAATCTTGTTTTCATAAGTTCCGCGTATGCATCCTGCGGGCTCTCTTCCAGTTCCCCCGGATTTGGTATGCCAGAGACAATGTAATTCATATCCTCGTTTTCTGTTTCTTCTTCGTTATAATTTCCTTTCTTTTTCTTTGAGTATGTTTTTGTTTTTTCTTCATCAAAATCCGTTTCATCTCTGTTTATTATATTTTCTTTAATGATGTCCGATTTCAAAAACTCTGATATGTCAAAAATTTCTTCTTGCAACAATTCATCAAGATTCTGGTTGATAAAATCCCTCGATATTATTATAAAATTAAAAGATATAAGAAATTTTATTTCATTGGCTTGAATTTTGTTCCGTATAAAACTATACCGGATTCATGTTCACTTTTCATTTTTCTGAACACGGCCTCGACAGCCATTCCTATCTTCACGTCTTCTATGTCACAGTCAACTATCTGTCCCGTCACCTTGGCGCCTTCTTCAAGCTCTATTATCGCTATAATATATGGTGAATATATTTTGAATCCTTCAGGCGGGACCCTGACAATAGTATATGTAAAAACTTTTCCCTTGCCCGAAAATTTAACTTCTTCCATCTTTACCGTTTTTTTACAGACAGGACAGATATACCTTTCGGGATAAAAATGCTTTCCGCATTCGGTGCATTTCGAACCTATTAAAGAATACCTTTTCTTAAAATTCCTCCAGTGAAACGGAACCGCGAATTCTGCTCCCATGATAATCATCTCTCATTTGAAAGTATATGAACTACGACGGTTGCGCCTGAACCTCCGACATTATGCGCAAGTCCGTATTTTGCATTCTCAACCTGTCTCTTACCGGCATCTCCTCTGAGCTGTTCGACAAGTTCGCAAATCTGGGCTATTCCTGTAGCCCCGACAGGATGGCCTTTTGACTTCAGACCTCCCGACGTGTTCACAGGGATTTTTCCCCCTATTTCGACTTCCCCGCTTTCTATGAGCTTTCCGCCTTCTCCTTTCTTCGCGAAGCCGAGGTCTTCGTATGCTATTAATTCGTTAATGGAAAAACAATCATGAACTTCGGCCATATCTATGTCCCGTGGTGTAACTCCCGCTCTTTGATAAGCTTCTTTTGCCGCCCATACAGTTGCATCAAGTGTTGTTATATCCCTTCTGTCATGTACAGTCAGGCTGTCTGAGGCCTGTGCTGAGGCCTTGATGTAAATTGGATTATCTGTATATTCTTTTGCCTTGTCTGCAGAAACCATCAATATACTTGCAGCTCCGTCTGAAATAGGGGAGCAATCCAAAAGTCTTAACGGGTCTGCAACGAGTGAGGATTTTAATACATCATCTAATTTTATTGGTCTTTTGAAGTGTGCAATTGGATTCAAGGCCCCGTTTTTATGGTTTTTTACAGGTATCATCGCAAGCTGTTCCCTCGTGGTTCCGTAATCATGCATATGTCTGTTTGCAAGAAATGCATATACCCCCGGAAACGTAAGTCCGTGAAAAGCCTCCGTTTCCTGATCCATCGCTCCCGTAAGAACTGACGTGGCTGTTTCTCCATAAACGTCTGTCATCTTCTCCGCTCCTCCTACGGCTACAATATCATACATTCCTGAAGCAACCGCCATAAACCCTACACGTGCTGCGACACTGCCTGATGCACAGGCGGCCTCGGTTCTCATCGCAGGTATGGGATTTATTCCGAGATAATCGGCGAAAAGGCCCGCCCCGTGTTCCTGCCCGACGAACATGCCTCCTGACATGTTGCCCCCGACAAGAAGCTGTATCTCCTTTGGTTCAACGTTTGCGTCATGCAGAGCTCTTGAACCCGCTTCTCCCGCCAGTTCTCTTAAACTCTTATTCCAGTGTTCACCAAAAACAGTGGAGCCTATACCTATGATAGCTACATCCCGGGCAGGTTTAAGTTTTGAATAATCCATCATCCTTTAACACCCTTTATCTTTCTTCTATGCTTAAGATATTCTGCATAGGACAGATATTTTTTATTATTTATGAATGTTTGTAAAGGAGTACCAATCTGCCTTTTTTCTTCAATCCCGTCCTCAACTGTTATTGAAAAGGAATCTGATCCCGCACCGGAACCGAACGAAGTTGCAAGTATTTTTTCGCCGGCCTTTGCCATATCCAAAACCGCTGAAAGTCCTAAAGGGACTGCTGCAGAATACGTATTCCCTATTTTAGGTACCAGAAGTCCTGGAAGAAGCTTTTCTTTTTCTATTCCCAATTTTTTTGCCGCCAGAATGGGGAATTTTGCGTTTGGTTGGTGAAATATGAAATAATCATAATCTTTAACTGTCGTGCCTGTTTTCTCCAAAAGCATTTCAGTTGCAGAAATGACGTGATTGAAATAACCCGGCTCTCCCGTAAATCTTCCGCCATGCCTCGGGAAGTCTTCTCCTTCCCTTCTCCAGAAATCCGGGGTATCGGTTGTATACGAGCAGAAATCATTAACTGTAGCTATAATGGAATCTTTCCCGAAAATAAAAGCACCGCAGCCCGCAGCGGCCGTGTATTCAAGTGCATCTCCGGGCCTTCCCTGTGAAGTATCGGAACCTATAGCAAGTCCGTATTTTATGTACCCAGACTGGATAAGTCCGATTGCAACCTGAAAACCCGCAGTTCCTGCTTTGCACGCGAACTCTAAATCGGCTGCCGTCATCGCGGGCGTCGCTCCGATTGCCTCAGCAACTATTGATGATGTTGTTTTTACAGCATAAGGGTGGGATTCTGAGCCGATATAAACTGCTCCTATTTCACTCGGGTCTATACCTGCCCTTGCAAGCGCTATTCTTGATGCATTCACCGCCATAGAAGCCGAATCCTCGTCAAGACCGGGAACTGATTTTTCTCCCACTAGTTTTGCCACACTTTCCTCATCAACACCCCATATCCTTGCTATGGCTGCTGATTTTATCCGAAATCTGGGCACGTAAGCACCATAACCGACGATTCCTACTTTCATCAAAATCACTGGACGTGAGGATTTATTAGATTGTGAAAGGTTTTAAATCTTCAAATCTATTTATAATCTTAACTCCTCGACTTCCAG
>CAZKOV010000015.1:0-17348 GCA_964554465.1 uncultured archaeon | reverse complement strand
TATCAGCCAGTCAGACCTCGGTGGGCGATACTTTCATCTGCCATATTACTGTTTACGATGAAAAAGGCATGAAGGATGAAGGCAGCCTGACTTTTGGAATAAATCAAGGTGTATTGAATTCCCCGCCCGTTGTCCATATAATCTCCCCGACGGAGGGTTCGTTTTTTCATATTTACAGGAATATAACATGCAAAGGAATTGCAACAGACAACGAAGATGGCTTATTGGCTGAGAGCAGCCTTTCATGGACTTACATTTTCAAGGGAACAGAAAAGGTATTTGAAAACGATCACCAAAGAATATTCACCGAATCATGGGCCAATCTTACGGTGGGAAGGACAGGGATTTATAAAATAAAATTGACAGCCAAGGATTCTGCAGGCGCGGTTGCATCTGATTCGGTTTCGATTCATGTTTATAACCCCTTTTCATTTGTTTATATACCCATTGATTATCTTGAAATGATTGTCGGTACTTCAGAATTTATCAAAGAAACGCTTATCAATGATAAAGCCACGGAGGATGTTTTCAATATGAGCTTGTCAGGTTATCCGCGAGCCGAATTCATGACAGAAGGTCTGCAGAACCTGTTGAGTATAAGCCCGAATAAAAGGTCAGTCTCCGTCAGGATGATGCCGTTCTCATCCGTAAACGTTTTCGTAAAAGTGTTTGCAGATGACATAGGAGTTTTCACATTAAACCAGACATCGACTTCCCAGAACAAACAACTCCTTCACAGTATAAGAATTAATTCAGGCTATCCGCCCAATTTCCCGGAAGGCGGAATTGTATTTGTAATATTATTACTAATCATTTCAATTGCAGTGTACACGTTTTTTACTAAAAAATAAAATCACATTTCCAATGATTTTATAGTACCGGAAACTTTTGTGACAGTGAAAATAACTTTGGCGTCACCGATATATTGGACTGTCGCGAGAGCAACTTTTATATCATCGACAAATTTTGGTGTGCAGGAAACAACGCCTTCCAGTTTTTCCGGGTTCCAGAGGTTCTTGATTATACGAAAATTTGATTGCCCCGCTCCCTTTTCACCTATCCACGACATTACAGCATTCCATAAAACATCCCTGAGTTCAAAATAAGGAATCTCGGAGGCATCCGTTTCTATCCGGAATTTCAGATATCTTTTCCTTTCCTTCAGGGTGGGCATACTTTTCAGCTTCATGAAAAGAGATTGTTTTCATCTCTTATATATTCTAATAAAAACAATTGTAATACATGCCCGCTAAGGTCATTACAAGGGAGCATTGGTCTAAATTCGGGTTTCTTCTGGCCGCGATAGGTTCTGCTGTCGGTCTCGGCAATATCTGGCGCTTTCCGTATATGGTCGGTTCAAACGGCGGGGGAGCGTTCCTTATTCCTTATCTTGTGGCGGTCATCGTTTTTGGAATGCCTCTCATGATGCTCGAGCTTGATGCTGGCAGCAGATTCAAGGGTTCCGTGGTGACGACTTTAAAACAGATAAACAGGAAAGTCTGGCCTCTTGGCGTTTTAGCTCCCATAGTTTCTCTCAGTATTCTTAGTTATTATCTTGTTATCTCGGGCTGGACACTCGGTTATTTTATATTTTCAATAACTGGTTACATGGAATTTTCACAGTTTACAAATTCCCTTTTACCTTTGTTATTTTTCATAATAACCCTTGCTATCATGTCCTATATAGTCTCTATGGGAGTTAAGAAAGGGATAGAAAAAGCATCGGAGATACTTATGCCCATCCTGTTCATAGTTCTTGTGGCGCTTGCCGCTTATGCACTTTATCTGCCGGGGGCTTCCGATGGACTGGCCTTCTATCTTACACCCGACTTCAGCTACCTTTCCAATCCGAACATATGGCTGATGGCTATCTCCCAAGCTTTCTTCTCACTTTCGGTAGGCTACGGAATCCTTATAACATACGGTAGCCATCTTGACAAGAAAACGAGAATAGGCAGATCCGTTCTGGGGATCGCGGGAGCGGACACGGTTATAGCATTCATAGGAGGACTTATAGTCTTCCCGATAGTATTCTCTTTTGGGATTAATCCCGCCGAGGGAACGGAACTGAGCTTCATAGCACTTCCGAAAGTCTTCAGCGTGATGCCTTTCGGAACACTCATCGGACTTTTGTTCTTCTTCCTTCTGTTCACGGCAGCCCTCACGTCAAGCATATCAATGCTTGAACTGGGAGCTGCAAATTTCATCGATGAACTCAAATGGAGCAGGAGGAAAGCCGTTATGTTCCTGTCAGCAATAATATTCATTGTCGGGATACCAAGCGCCCTCAGTTTCTATGGAAGCGGAATATCCTTCATGGGAAAACCGTTCATTGACTTCATGGACAGCTCTTTCGCAGTCCTGCTGATGTTATCCTCCGCGCTGCTCTGCATAGCGGTGATATGGTTCTACAGGCCGATGGTCTTTGATGTCAAGAACAGGATACTCCGGAAAATAAGGGCAAGCTCAATAATGATATTCCTGCTGAAATATATCACACCTGTTATCCTTTTCATATTGTTTGTGATAGAATTGCTGAGTGGGGGGCACGGTTAAATAATAGGATAGAATGCTTGCAATCGGAATAGATTTTGCTGATTGAAAAATGCTGGAATTTCATTCTGGAAAACAACAAAATCCACGGTACATGTGCACCTTTCGGTGCAATGCATTGCGCAAACATGTAAACGTATTGCGCACATGTACTCAGATTCCTGTTTGTATTCACTTTTTGTCACGTATTCGGATTTTGCACCATACTCTCCGGACAAAGTTTCTGTCATGTCAGATGAGTAAGCTCTTTCCTCAATTTCTATGTTTAATGAAGGCTCGATTTTTTCGTCCTTGATTATAACCTGTTCAAATATTTCCAATTTCGATTGCTGTTTTGTTGATGTTTCGAACCTCCATATTTCATGACCTGTGTATTTGTTTAATGCATAAAGATAGCAGTCCCATCCACCAAAGATTATTTCATTATCTATCGAGATGGCGCCACACCATATATCGCCTTGTGTTTTAAACCTCCAAACGAGTTCTCCGGTTTTTTTGTTAAGGCAATAGAAATATGTGTCATTTGACCCAAAATATACAAATCCACTATCAATTAAAGGTCTCTGATCACCTATCCTGTCTCCCGTTTTGAACCGCCACAACTCCTTTCCGGTTTCGGCATCCAGACAATACATATATCCGGTCCAGACACCCATATACAATTTCCCTTTATTAAATACAGCCGATCCGGTCATGGCTCCTCCTGTCTTGAATCTCCATACCTCCTTACCTGTTTTATAATCAAGTGCGTATATATTTCCGTCGAAAGAACCTGCATAAATGAGATTTTTATACACTTCATATGGAACGTAGTTGGGCATCGCTCCGTCTGTCTTAAATTTCCAGACAACTTTACCATTATCAGAATCTAGGCAATGAACAATTCCGTCCTGTGAACCGAACAATAAAAGATTTTCAATCAGAAGCGGATACGATGTTATGACTTCACCCGCTTTGTATCTCCACAGTTCTTTCCCGGTTTTCCTTTCGAGTGCATAGAAATAATTATCATGTGATCCGAAGAAGACCGCGTCTTTGGTGACCCACGCACCGCTGGAAATCTTGCCACCGGTCTTGAACCTCCATATAAGTTTTCCATCAATTCCTATTGCATAAAAATGACCGTCATAATTGCCGAGATATATAACATCATCAAATACGTTCAGTACCGATTCGACGAATATTCCATCAGCCTTGAATTTCCAAAGAAGTTTTTTTGTTTTATGATCCAGAGCATAAACATGCCTGTCGCAGGAAGAAATATACAGTACACCTTTATGGTAAGCGGGCATGCTTGATATGCTCCCTCCGTATCCAACTTCCCATTCATCCGTATAGAATTTTGGTTTTTCTACTTTGAGATCCGCCATGTTGATATTAAAGTCGAATTCCATATCTATCTCCTTTCATAAATTTGTTTGTTGTAATTATATCCTCCACACAAACATTTAATGCTCCTTCAAATATAACAAAATCTGTTGTATATTCCGACTTCTGGGTGTACTCACTTTTTGTAACGTATTCTGATTTTGTGCTGTATTCACTCAAGTTAATGGATTCAGATAAACTTGAATACTTATCAGAAGTTTCAGCGGTATCAATAATATCTGAACTCTTATTTATCTCCATTTTGAATGCTTCATATGCAGGCGGTATATAAGCCGGTTTGGGTGTTGAAGTCGCAAACCTCCAGACTTCATTTCCATCCAAGTCAATAGCATACAAATGGCAGTCCATTGAACCAAAGTAAAGAGTGTCATTCCAAATAACGGGTTGGCTCCAGACAGGGCCGGCGGTCTGGTATCTCCATAATTCTTTACCGTTCAAATCTATTGCGTAAAAATTATTATCCCCCGCCCCTGTATAGATTACACCATTATGTACCAATACCCGTTTATCGATGACATCCTTGCCAATGACAAAACGCCATAATTCTTTACCTTCAAGAGAAATCGCATACAGGATGCCATCTCTTGCACCAAAATATATTATATTTTTATAGACTGTAGGAACACTGCAGTTTCCGTATTTACCTGTTTTGAATTTCCACAATTCTTTCCCCGTTTCAACATCAACTGCATATAAAAAATTATCAAAGGATGCAGCAAAGATAATATTTTCGTGAATGGTGAAAGGATAGGTGTTGAATATCTCCCCACCGGTTTTCAATCTCCATTGCCCCTTTCCCGTCTTTTTATCAATGCAGTAAAGGAAACTATCAAAAGAACCTATGAAAACTTTATTTTTATGGACTGTAGGAGATGAAACAATTTCATCCGATGTCTTGAATCTCCATTTTTCTTTACCTGTATCAACATCGATTGCATATAAACATGTATCCTTTGAACCGAAATAAACAGTGTCTTTGTCGACGAAAGGGCAGGAATTTATCGCATCTCCGGTTTTAAAAGACCATATAAGTTTCCCAGTAATTTTATTTATGGCATACAAATAGCCATCAGAAGACGCTATATATAATCTATTGTGTTGTATAAAGGGCATTGAATCAAGTATTAAACCACGGGTTCTGAAACGCCATTTCTCTTTCCCTGTAATACATTCAACAGCATAAACATAACCATCCATAGCACCGAAATAAATAATACCTTCTTCAACAGTGGGACAGGCGCATATGCTGCCGCCTTCTTTAAACTTCCATACGCGATCAAATTTCTTGGCTCTTTTGACTTCAAAATCTTCTAGTTTTGCATCGAAGTTATCGAAAAAGGAATCGAATTCAAATTCCATAACTCTTCACCATGTAACGCTCCTTCAAATATAACGAAGTCTGTAGTATACTCACTCTTTGTCACATACTCACTTTTCGTTTCATATTCAGATTTTGTATAATCACTTAAGTTTATGTTTTCAAAGAATTTTCCGTATTTTTCTGATCGGGATATTGTCTCCGACCGTTCAACTGCTTTTTTAATTTCAGCTTCAAACGCTTCATAAGCCGGTGGCAGGACAGCCCTTTCCAATGTGCTCGTATCAAATCTCAGAATTTCTTCTCCTGTATCAATATCCAATGAATAAAGATGACAATCAAAAGAACCAATGAAAATTTTTCCTCTATGAAATTTTGCAGAACTGCCGAAAACATAGGCTCCTGTTGTATATCTCCAGATTTCTTGGCCGGTTTTTACATCAAGACAATATATGTTTTTATCACCGGAGCCAAAGATTACCTTGTTATCATGTATCAATGGAGCTATTGCTCCTATCACTGTTCCTATTTCGAATCTCCAAATTTCTTTACCTGTGAGTGCGTTAAGGGCATATAATATACCATCTCTTGAAGGGTTGAAGACCATATTTCCGGAAACAGCGGTTATTCCTGAATTGCCATACTTTCCCGTCTTGAATCGCCATATCTCCCGACCTGTGTTAGTATCAACAGAATAAACATAATTATCAAATGAACCAAATACTATCGAATCATTATGCATTGCGAAAGGCATCTGGTTTATAATCTCTTCTCCTGTCTTGAACCGCCATAAAAGTTTCCCTTCCAGATTGACACAGTATATACATCCATCGTAGCAACCGAACATAATTTTTCCATTATGCATTATCGGAGAAGAAGCGGTTTCACTTCCAGCTTTGTAAGACCATATTTCTTTTCCGGTTTTCATATCCAAGCAATGAAGATATCCTTGTCTTGAACAAAAATATACTCTCTCTTCATAAAATGCAGCTTTGCCGTATATCTCTCCCATTGCCTTGTATTTCCATTTCTCCTTTCCTTTAAAACCTATGCAATAGAAAAAACCATCAAAGGAGCCAATGAAAACAGCGTCCTTTGAAACAGCAGGCGATGCCATGATTGCCCCGTTTGTGGAGAATCTCCATATTTCCTGACCCGTTTCAGCATCACAACAATACACATAATCATCACATGCGCCGTAAAAAACAAAATCATCATGGAAATCCGGAGTGGAGTTGATGCTGCCACCTTTTGTCACTTTCCACATCCTGTCGAACTGCTTAGTTTTTTTGATTTCTATATTCTCAAGTGTGGTTTCAAATCCTCCGAATTCAAATTCCATAACTCTTCACCATGTAACGCTCCTTCAAAGATAACAAATTCTGTCGTATATTCAGATTCCTGTTTATATTCACTTTTTGTGACATATTCCGATTTCATGCTGTATTCAGAAAGATCAGCATTAGCCTTTCCTGTAACGTATTTATCCTCAGAACTTATAGTTTCAGTTTCCTGATCTTTTTTAATCTGGGCTTCAAAGACTTTGAAAGCAGGTTCAAGTTTCACCTGAATACTGGAACTTGTTGGAACTTGCCAAAACTCTTCACCGGATTCTGAAACGACATATAAGTGACAATCATATGAACCGAAATATAGTGTATTATCAAATATTATGGGTGTCGAATTTATACTGTTCCCAGTTCTGAATTTCCATAAAATACTTCCGTTCTGATTTATTGCGTAAAGAAATGAATCCTCGCATCCGACATAAATCGAGCCATTATAAACCAGAGGTTTCTGGTTGACAAAGGCGCCTCCCGTTTTTATTCTCCATATTTCTTTCCCATTATGTGCATTCAGCGCCGCTACGAAGCCGTCTCTTATGCAATGATACAGAGTATTTCCGTGTATAGTCGGGCATGAGGAATTTCCATATTTGCCTGTCTTGTATCTCCATATCTCTTTCCCGGTCTCTATATTGATGCAGTAAAGATAGCTATCGAATGAGGCAAAATATAATTTTCCATTCCAGATTTCTGTTCCTGTACGACATACGATTTCATCTCCTGTCTTGAACCTCCATTTCTCTCTGCCTGTACGGATATCGAGACAGTACATGTTCCCGTCATAAGAGCCGATGAAAACATAGTTCTCGTGAATTGTAGGCTTTGCTGCAATCGCATCATCGGTTCTGAATTTCCATTTTTCTCTCCCTTCAAGGTCTGTACAATAGATGAACCCGTCTTTTGAACCGACCAGAACAGAGCCGGCTGCGGCCCGGGCTCCGCCGAAGATCTCTCCCCCCGTTTGCAGCCTCCATAACTCTTTTCCTGTCTTTTTATCAATGCAGTACATGTTCCCGTCATAAGAGCTCACAAAAAGTAAATCTCCGCAGATTTCAGGGGAACTCGCTATGCAACCGTCGGTTTTGAATATCCATAAAACTCCCTGTTTTTTAAGGTCAACTGCATAGACACGATAATCAAGCGAACAGAAGTATAAGATGTTTTCTGAAATGACCGGTGCTGCCGTTATACTTCCGCCGAATCCTAAATTCCATATCCTGTCAAATTTTCTGGTTTTTACTATCTCTATATTTTCCATGCTCAGTTCAAAACTTGACGAATCACCAAATTCAAACTCCATAACTGTTCACCCTGTAATGCTCCTTCAAATATAACGAAGTCTGTAGTATATTCTGACTTATGCGCATACTCACTCTTTGTCGCATATTCTGACTTCTCCCCGTATTCGGAGAGGTTCAGAGCCTGGTTTGAAGCTGAATACCTGTCCTCGCTTTCTATTGTATCAATAACATCAGCAGATTTCTTTATCTCCATCTCGAAGATATCCGTTGCAGGCGGAATGTAGCATTGCTGACCACTGCTCGTTGCCGCTCTCCACACTTCTTCAGCTGTTGATATGTCTACAGCATACAGATGACAGTCCCAGCTGCCAAAAAGTATCACGCCTTTATGTATTGTAGGGGTGTTGTAGATGAATCCGCCGGTATTGAATCTCCATATCTCTCTTCCATTTTTGTCAAGAGAGTAAAGATTGCCATCCCCCGACGGAAGATAAATCAGGCCCTTGTGGACGAGAGCAGGGTCCATGACTTCATCAGTCACGAATCTCCACAATTCACGACCGTCCATGCTTATTGCAATAAGCTTGCTGTCCCTTGTCGTCTGGAGAATCATGTCCTCATCATACAGGACAGCTGAGGATGAATGGCCGTACTTGTTGGTCTGGAGCCTCCATATCTCAGTTCCTGTATTCTTATCAATACAATAAAGGAAATTGTCAAAAGAAGCGAAGAATAACCTGTTTTTGTGCACAAGGAACTCGTTCGTTGAGAATATCTCTCCTCCCGCCTTGAACCTCCACAATTCCTGTCCCGTTTCACAATCAAGACAGCGCATGAAACCATCTAAAGAGCCCATGTATAATTTTCCCTCAGATATGGTCGCATAGCAGCAAATCTCATCGCCGGTCTTGAACTGCCAAAAGACTTGTCCTGTATTCCTGTTCAAAGCGTAAACGAAACCATCACGGGAACCAAAATAAATTCTGTCACCCTCTATTGATGCAGTGGAGCATATCTCTCCTCCTGTTTCAAACCTCCAGACTTCTCGGCCTGTATCTTTGTCTACGGCATAATAATTCTTATCATAGGATCCGATGAAAACCAGTTTCCCATCTGTTATCGGAGATGATATCATGATGTTCTTCCCCGTCCGAAAAGACCAGATAATATCACCGGTATTGAAATCAACTGCATAAAGATAACCATCATTGGAGCCAAAATAAACAACATCATCTATGACCAGCGGAGTGCTTTCAATGCTTCCGCCCGGTCCTATCTTCCACTGCCTGTCAAACTTCCTCGTTTTCTTGACTTCTATGTTTTCGGTCGTGGCAGTAAAGTCACCGAATCCGCTAAAATCAAAGTCCATAATGATTTTTGAGTAGTAAGAATTAAAAGTATTATTATTCAACGAACAACACCGTCAATACCCCTGTCAACCGCAAGGTCGCCGTTCTTTGTCTTCATTATCTTTCCTTTGTAAAGGACCTTGCCGTCACTTGTAAGCATCTTGATTTTCATAAATTCTTTAATATCTATCTCTTTTGCGGGTTTTGGTTCTATTCCCTCAACGAAGATCTGGGCCCCCGGTTTGTCTTTTGTTGTGAGAAGTCCGACTTTCTTATCTTTCGATTCTGTAGCCAGAAGCATCCCCTGGCTTTCAACACCTCTTAGTTTCGCTGGTTTCAGGTTTGCAACAAGAATTATATTTTTTCCTTCAAGTTCTTTTATTTTGTAGTAATCCTTCAAACCGAAAACAATCTGGCGCTTTTCGGTACCCGCATTTATCTGGCCAATATAAAGTTTTTCGGCATCCGGATGATTTTCAACCTTTTCTATCTTAGCAACACGGAGGTCCAATCTCGAGAACGGATCTGCAGGAGATCCCGGCTTTAATATTTCATAAGTTCCGCCAGAGAATTTGATAATCGATTCACATGCATCTTTCAGGGCCTTTTCAATATATTCATCTGAAGTTTCCTTGTTTCCCTGTGCATAAAGAAGGATATTTTTCGTGTTCTTGTCAATTTTTGTATGATTACCCTGTTTTATTTCCAGTCTGCAGAGGACGTGTTTATCATCCACGACAACATATTCTCCCTTTTGTATTGGTTCCGGCTCAGTTTCTCCCAGAGGGACGTATAATTCCGATCCATCAGCTATTTTGAGTTTTACGTTTCCATGAATCTTGCTTATGTCATGAGCTCCCATGGACACCTTAGTTTTTATTGAAACAAGATTATATGAATCGACAATTGTATTTATTGTTGGAATCCTGCCGGACTTCTTAACCATGTCCTGAAACACTTTCATTGGCTGGAGCACATCAGCTCCGACAGTTCTGTAAAGTTCTTCGTACGCTTTTACGATTTTATCATTGTTAAGGTTTTCTTTTAAAAAACCTTCCACTGATCCCGATTTCAGGCTTTCGAGTTCGTTAGCTTTGTTTCTTACATTTACGTTCTTTATCAATGCATATACAGCATTTATCCCGAGTTCTGATACGTCATCTCCTACTTCAAAAATAAAATCTTTATCATGTTCTTCTTCAGCCGGTTTCCCAATCTTTATTTCTTCAACCTTTTTCAGGACTATTTCCGGTTCGCCCAGTTTTGCCTTTTCGAGCTCAAAGTTGATGTCCTCCCATCCCCAAAAACTCTGGATGCCTAGCTGTTTTCTGATGCTTTCGGAGAAAGCGGGAAGGATCGGCCGGAGCAATATTGCAAGGTTTTTTACAATGTTAGCGGTAAATGTCAGGACTTCCTGACATCTTTTCTTGTCATTGTTTATAAGTTCCCACGGCGCATTCTCCTGAAAATATTTGTTTCCTATATCTCCTACAGTAAGTATATTCTTTACAACGGCTCTGAAATCACAGTTCGTGTAATCGGTATCTATCTTGTGCTTAAGATCACGGATTTCTTCTGCAATCATATTTTCCTGTTTATCCATAGGGACCTCACAGAGCTGTCCCTTGAAATGCTTGTTCGTGAAGGACAGGCACCTGTATGCAAGATTTGCGATGTTTCCAACGAGTTCCGTGTTCACCTTGCTCTTGAAATCTTCAAAACTCAAGTCGATATCTACCGTGTTTTTAGTGAGAGACGAAGCATAATGGTATCTTAGGAATTCGGGATCAAGACCACTTTCGAGATATTCCGATGCCTTGATGAAGGTCCCGCGGGACTTTGACATCTTTTCCTTGTTAACTGTCAGGAAACCATGAACTACGATGTTATAGGGCAGGTTGTATCCGGTTCCCATCAGCATTGCAGGCCAGAACAAAAAGTGGAAATATGCAATATCCTTGCCGATGAAATGAAAAATTTTGGAGTCTTTGCCTTTCCAGTAATCATCAACGGGTATGCCACGTTTTTTGCAGTAATTCTCCGTACTCGAGATATAACCTATCGGTGCGTCCAGCCAGACATAATAATATTTGTCCGCTTCCCCCGGTATTTTGAATCCGAAGTAAGGAGAATCCCTTGAAATACACCAGTCCTCAAGACCCTTGTCTATCCAGCTCAGGACATAGTTCCTGATATCGGATTGCATTTCCCGGTTTTCAGTAAGCCATTTCCTCAATTTGTCAGAAAACGAGGCGAGTTTGAAAAAATAATGCGTGGATTTTCTAACCACGGGCGGATTCCCGCATATTACACATTTCGCTTCTGTAAGATCAATCGCACTGTAACTCGCACCACATACTTCGCACACGTCACCATACTGGTCTTCAGCTCCGCATTTAGGACAAACACCCTTCACGAACCTGTCAGGCAGGAATCTTTTGTCGTGCTCGCAGTAAAGCTGGTCGACTTCCTTTGTATAGATGAATCCTTTCTCCTTAAGCGTTGAAAAAAAGAAATTGGAATGTTTATTGTTTTCAGGACTGTTCGTTTCATAATAGCTATCAAAATCGATGTGGAATGCAGCAAAGTCGGTCTTATGCTGTTCTAACCATCTCTTTATGAATTCCTCCGGCGTGATACCCTGTTTCATTGCATTTACTTCTATCGGGGTCCCGTGCTGGTCGTCAGCACAGCAGTATATCGCATCATGACCCTTAAGCTTCAGAAAACGGCTGAATATATCAGCCTGAATGTATTCTACGAGGTGGCCTATGTGGATAGGACCGTTTGCATAAGGCAATGCAGCCGTAACCAGAATCTTTTCGGACATAAAACTAGATACGAAGAGGAAATTTATAAAGGATGGTTAATAAGAGAATTTCGCTAGATCAATTAGAGAGTGAACAAGTTCATCGTAAGAATCTTTGGGGAATTCTATTTCAAGATATCCCCCTTTAAATTCATTTTTTGATCTTATCGCGATAGGATTAAACTTTGAAAAATTAATCATTTGATTTCCAACATTCAATGCAAAATCATAATGTGATTTCGGTTTATAGCCATAGAAATACAATTCACTATTCTTTACGTCGCCTTCTAGTGTTCCATTGTATTTACCGTCACCAAAAACTCTAAAAACAGAAGTTCCGTCGTTTCTTTTAACAAGATGAACAAGATAACCTTCCATAGGGTCTGGTAGCTTGTCTCGTCCTATTTTTTGCGTCATAGAGCATCATCTATCAGATATGAAATAATAAAAAGTAAAAGAAGGGTGGTTGGGGGGAGTATAGAAAACTCGACACCCTTCTTTTTGTCATAATCCTTTGCCTTTCGGGAAGTTGAATGAGATGAGTAAGGTTTGGTGGCTTAAAATATACAGCGTGACCCTACTTGACAAAGAATCTTATGACTAGGATTGCTATGATTGCGAGGGCGATAAGCCCTATTATCGCTGCCCTGCCAGTGACTTCACCGAGGGTGAATGCACCTGTCGGAATTGTCATGTTCAGTGTTATGTTGGATGTTTCGTTTTCTCCCGCTCCGGCTGTGATGTTTTCCACGGTTTCGTTTGTAACGTTGCCTGCGGATATCGTTTCCGGAGGAAGTTCTTCTACAGAACCTTTCTCAACAACATTCACGACAAGACCGACCTCGTCGCTGGCGTTTTTGGGCGATTCTACCCTGACTGTCACTGAATATACATCAAGCTCGGTCCCGTATTCGGGTGCTGCATAAACGTATATCTCCCTTTCCTCGTCCACGTCAAGGACTATGTTGTTCTCGCTAAGGAACACCCATTCAGGACCTTCAGCCGTTATCACGTATGAATCGGCTTTACTGCCTGTGTTCTTGACGCCCAGTGAGAAGGATATACCGTCGCAAATTTCAACTTTCTTCGTGTTTTTGATGGTCTGGCTCGGAACTTTCTTTTCATCCACGCCGTTGACGCTTATATCAACGTCGAAACACGCTTCAAGTTCCTCGACATTTACCTGTACGGTTTTTTCAAGTTCAACGAAAGGTGATTTCAGCGTTGCAGTAAATTCTTTCAGGCCGGGTTCTTCACCAAGAGTTCCATACACGAATGCGAACTCCTTTTCTTCATCTGGCTGGAGTTCGAACGTCTTTGTCTCTTCAAGGAATCTGAGTTCGTATACATCTTTAAGCTGACCTGTATTTTTTACTTTAATAGTATAATCGACATTGTCACAGACGCAAATCTGCCTGCCCTCATCATCCGATGTTATTTCAAGTGATGCCCCGTAACAGTTCTTTGCCGTGACTTCCAGATTGAATTCACTTTTAATGGATTCGGAGGCAGCCATCACTTTTATGGATTTTGTTTCCCCGATGTCCATCACGGCCTGCGTATCGACTGTAAGGGTAATTGTCTTGCTTTCACCGGATTCCAGTGCAACCGATTCATCACTGAGAATTCCAGCATCGGCTGAAAGTTCGTATATGGCAAATACAGTTCCCGTATTCTTTACTGTAATTTCAAATCGCGCGATCCCTCCATAACAAACTTCCTGAGCAGCTTCGGCACCTTCTGCAGGAACAACAGCAACGCTCTTGCACTCTTTTGCGTTGAGTTTTCCTCTCAGTGTCTGCTTACTTTCGGGTTCGGTTTCGGATGCCACATCAATTGAAAATTTGCTTGTTCCCGCTTCGTATGAACTTGTTGTAACCACAACACTTTCTTGGCTTTGCGGAGCCACCGTGAACGCAGTCTTATCAATATTTACATTGTCGCTTGTGGAGACAGTATAACTGTCTTCTTTGAGACCTATGTTCTCAACAACAAAAACGAATCTCGCTTCATCACCGATACATGCACTTTTCACAGCATCTGTCGGATATGCTGTAAACTTGTAACAGTCTCTGATGTTCAATTGAACATTTTTCTTGGTTTCCGCATACGATGTCTGCGATACGATTCCTATGTCCATTTTCTGAACGCCTTTGTATTCTGAAGGCACATCAAGCAGAACTGATATATCTTTTGCCTCGTTGGGTTCAAGAGCAACTGTCTGTCTTGTGAGTTCGCCCCATTCAGCAGAAACCGCGACATCGAAAGATTCGCTTGCCTTTCCTTCATTTTCAATGCTGAACGTGTAAGACTCTGGCATATCTTCGCACATATCTATGTTAGAAGCCTGAATCGAGACGCCCCTGCATTTAAGAATGTCAATCATGAACGTTTTTTCAAGAACCTCATTAGTCCTCTTGTTTACGGCAACAACCTTTGCCGTCTTGGTCCCGGCTTCCGCATCGCATGGCGGTGTTATATAGACGGTGATATCTCCTTCTTTGCTGGTCTCGAGCGCACCAAGAGTTAGCATGTTACCGCCCTGATATGTTCCTATGAAGCCCTTGCCCCATCCTTCCGGAAGGACCAGAGACAATTCATATGTATCAGAAACAGTTCCCAGATTGGAAATGAATACCCTCATTTCACTAATTGTTGTACAAGGACATACAGATGTTGATAAAGGATAAACATCCATATCCATACTGGCTGCAGATGCTCCGGGCAGCATTCCTGCCAAAAGCACTGTCATTAAAATCCCAATCAAAATGTATTTACATTTCATTTAATTACCTCCGAATCTCTCTTTCTCACGCCTTTATTATTCCTCATAATTTTTCATTGAATGGTAAATATTTCTTTTCTTGTAAGTTAGTTATTTAAACCTTTCCTTATCCTGTGGTGATTAAAATTCCTCCTAATAATTCTGATTCCATGCAGGATACTGGTTTCCATGGTCGTAAGGTGGCTGTTCATAGGATGGCTGGTCGTATGCGCCTCCTATGTATTGGGTCCTCATTTCTTCATCCTGTCTTTTGTTTGATACGTAGAGGACCAGTATAACCACTATCATGATAGCTATTAAAAGACCCCATAACCAGTTTCCCATGTTCATCACGAACATGCCTGAAAGGAGGCCTGCGCCTGCTCCGTTCTCATCAGTTTTCGGAGCAACATAAATGTACAACTCCTGAGTGAATGTCTTGTCTCCCGCCGTTGTCGCCGTTACGGTCACGTTATATGTTCCGGGTTCCGTGGGGTTCAGGAAGACATACACTTTCTTGCTTCCGTCAACAATGACGCTTTCGGGGTATTCAGTCCATTCATCCTTGATTCCCTGAACTTCAAGGAAGAATTCTCTTCTGTCAGGAGAATTGAGTTCTATTATTGCCGTTCCGCCCTCGCAGGCAACCATGTCGATTCTCTTGGGATATATATTTACTCTGAGAGGATCCGGTTCGGGTGCGGGAACGGGTGTATAGCCTTCCTGTATATTCATCATTCCTTCCATTTCATCCGAAGCACCGCAATCAGCGTATGCTGAAATCCTTACTTTCTTGTTTCCCGCTTCGGTCACCCTGAAGTAAAATTTCTTCATTTCAATGCTGTTCGGAGTAAGTGTCATTGTATACTGGTCTTCAAGTATGTCATCAACATACATATATACAGTTATTGACTCGCTGTTTTCTCCTGTGTTCTTTACAGAACCTTTTGCCCATACATCATTACCGGTCTTGCCGGAAGCAAGATAATCAAAATTGGTTATCTGGACACCACATGCTGAAGGAGCACATGAACCATCATCCCTTACATTTATCGTAACGGTCTTATAATCGCTTATCTTGCCTTGGGAATCTTTGACGCGGAGCTTTGCTGTATATGTTCCTTTGGTGTTATAGACATGATTATAGCAGGCATCGCTTTTCCAACCCGTAGATGAACCGTCACCCGTTTCAAAAGAATAATATTTTACATTATATCCGTCACGGCTGTATGATGCAGTTCCGTCAAAATAGACATTTTCACCGATACATATACTGGTTTTATCTGCATTAAGAACAGCAACGGGGGTATATGTTGATTCCCAATCGTCGTCATCCCAATCATCACAATAACTTCCGCTTCCGACAGTGATTCTTACCGTACTGCTCCATCCTGATTCCTGATAGTCGTCATCCTTGACCTTCACCCTTGCATAGAACGTGCCCGTTTGTGTATATTTGTGGTGGGTGTAATCAAGATCCGATATCCATGGCGAAGTTGTACCGTCACCGAACTCATAATGATATTGCCTTATATAACCATCCGGATCATAAGAATCCGAAGCATCGAACCTGACATAATCACCAACGCAGATGCTCGTGTCATCAGCGTCGAGCATTGCAACAGGCCTGTTTCCGTCAAAATCAAGATAAACCGTGTCACTTTCCTTATCAGTTCTTCCTGTATAATCATAAACGGTAACTTCACATTTAATGACATCCCCTGCTTCTGTTGCCGAGAAGGGAAGTTCGTCTTCGGCGCTGTCCTTACCGGTGAGGCTTTTCGTGTGTGTCCAGAGAACGGCACTGTTCCTGTACCATTTGAATGTCGCATGGCTCAGGTCGTGGTTTACGTCAGAGAATTCAGCGGAACATATTATGTCATCGTTTACCATAGGATGGGTAGGAGTAATATATAATGATGTAATTACAGGATTGTTATCAGAACCTTCGCATGAAATGACCCTTATTCTGACGGAGCTGCTGTAATCAGAGATGTCATCTTCATTATCCATAACCCTTAATTTCGCATAAAAAGTTCCAGTATCGTGGTACGTGTGGTAAGAATAATCCAGACCATATATCCAGTCCGAATCCGATCCATCACCGTATTCGTATTTGTAATATCTTACCTGACCATCAGAATCATAAGAACCGCTTCCGGAAAAATAAACGGATTCTCCCTCACAAATCGTTGTAGGGTTTGCGGTTAATTCTGCCACAGGCCTTGCGGCCTGGACAGGAGGAATAGTTATAAAAACAAATGCAAGCGCCATGATGGCCAATGAATATAGTATTTTACTCATAATATCTTACCCCCAATTATTCATGAATTTTTACCATCTCATAGTAAATTATGACAATTATTTAGACCCCATCTTTATAAACTTTTCGGTTTTTCCGACTTGAAAGTGACATAATTAGAAAATAGATATAAGATTTATAAATAGAAAAAATGCAATCTTTATCCCGCAATTTTCACCTTTGCATGTCTCAAAACCTTGTTATTGAGCATATACCCTTTCTGGAATTCCTCCAGAATGGTCCCTTCTTCCTTATCGGATTTCTCCTTCGCTAGAGC
>CAZKOV010000014.1:14269-18256 GCA_964554465.1 uncultured archaeon | reverse complement strand
TATTGAAATATCCCACCGCTATGCCGAGGGGAGTCCCGATTGCGGCCGCAACCAGAAAAGCAACCAGTGTCCTCCACGAGGTTGCGAGGACATCCAATAAAATCGAATCGGCGGTGAGCAGTGCGTGGAAGCTGATTACTATTTCAGCAGGGGAAGAGAAGAACAGTGTCGGAACGAATTTGTAATCGACCGCCGCCTGCCAGAGAATTATTATAACCGCGGATATGATTATGGTTTCCTTCCTCATCCGGCATCACCGAATGATTCCAGAACCTCTTTCTTGATTTTCTGGAATTCCGGAATGAGCTTTATTTCCTGCCTGCGTGGCCTCGGCAGTCCCACTTCAATTATCCTGCTGACCCTGGCCGGCGGGTTTGAGAGGATGACAATCCTGTCAGCTAAATATACGGCCTCGTCGATGTCGTGCGAAACGTAGATGATGGTCTGCCTCGACCGTTCCCATATCCCGAGCAGGTTGTCTTCCAATTCTACCGATGTCCTGAAATCCAGTGAAGAGAAGGGCTCGTCAAGAAGAAGCAGTTTCGGGTTGTATAAAAAAGCCCTCGCGATTACCGTCAGCTGTTTCAGGCCGCCCGACAACTGGTAAGGATAAAACTCCCTGAAGTCGTGCAGGGTTTTCCCGCCCGCGCGGATTCCTGTTAAGAAATCCTCTGAATTCCCGGCGGATTCGTTGACAATTTCTATGTTGTTCCTGACGTCCATCCAGTTGAAAAGGGAATCGTCGGGGTTCTGGAATACCAGATACGACCTGAGATCATGGATTGTATTTTTTCCCGCCTTCATGTTGCCGGAAGTGGGGCTGTCCATTCCTGAAAGTATTTTCAGCAGGGTTGTTTTCCCGCAGCCGTTGGGTCCGAAAATCGTGACGAACTCGCCCTTCCTGACATTGAAACTGACGCCGTCCAGCACTCTCAAAGGGCTGCCATCCTTCCGCCTGAATTCTTTTACCAGGTTTTTCAGTTCAATGAAAGCCATCATGATCTCCCCGTTCACCGGAAGTATGTGGCTTCAAGAATCAGCTTTTCCGTATCGACCGGTTCCTTCAGTATCTTCTCTTCAACCAGGAAGTCGGCAGTCTTCTGTATCAGTGCCTTTTGTTTTTCATCAAGGTCGTCGGCAAACCGGAATTCGGGGAATGTTATCTTCTCCGCTATTTCCTTTTCGATTGCCACGTATTCCGGCAGTAATGACTCGCTTTCTGTCAGATTATCCGATATGAAATCCAGCGATTTTTTCATTGCGCGCAGGAATTTTTTCGATTCTTCCGGATGTTCCCTGAGCATCCTCGTGGATATCACTCCTCCCGAAAAAGCCGGAGTGAATCCGACGGTCTTCGCATAAACGGAACCGCCCTCGAGATATTTCGCGATGCCCATTTCAACTGCCATAGTCGGGAACGGTTCCAGGGAAATCAGCGCGTCTATCTGGCCGGTTTCAAGGGCCTGTAACTGTAGGCTGCTGCTCAATTCGATTATCTCGAAATCCTTTACGCCGTTCTTTTCAAGGAACCTCGTTATCATTGTCCTGGCGAATACGCCGCTGTTCGCCCCTATGTTCTTCCCCTCAAGGTCCGCATATTTTTTTATGCCGCTCCCTTTTTTCACGACGAGATTTTCCGGATGCCTTTCGTCGGTATAAAAGGCAAACGAATACATCCTGAAAAGTCCCGCTTGGTTGTTGTCAAGGGAATAGGACACGATGACGTTTCCGGTAGGAGTGGCATCAAGGCCGCCCGCGGCGAAGGCGTCCATCAGCGTGTTCGTCGAATCGAACCTGAAGGTTTCAACCTTTACGCCCTCTTCATCGAAATATCCGTTTTCAAGGGCCACGAAAAGGGGAATGAAGTTCGCGTTGGCCTTGTAGCCGATCCTGACAACATATTCACCGCCTTTCACGACATTGCCGGTCGGCTGGTTAAGGAAGATGACTGAAGCTATCACAAAAAGGACGATTATCGTAAGCAGTATTTCGCGTTTCATCATTATAGGATGATAAAAAGAAATTTAAATATTATTAGTAATAAATATTACTAATAGGTGTGATGATTATGGACACTTCGGTGCTGGAGGATTTGGGCCTGTCCCGTAATGAAGCCAAAATTTACCTGACTCTTTTAAGACTGGGAAAGGCGAACAGCGCGGAACTTGCCAGAGAAAGCGGTATCCACAGGATCAACGTGTATGATGTCCTCAACAGCCTCATATCGAAAGGCATCGTGTCTTATATTTCCGAAGGCGGGGCGAGGAACTTCAAGCCGGAGAGTCCCGAGAAACTGAAGGAAATGCTCAACGCCAAGATTTTATCGCTCGACAAAGTGCTTCCGCAGTTGCTTATGGAATTCAACTCGAGAAAGGAAGAGTGTGAAATAAGTATTCTGAGGGGGGTCGAAGGCAAAAAATCCCAGTTTGAGGAAATCGCAAGGACGGCGAGAAACACAAAGAACAGGATATTCACTCCCCACGGACTGATTTCTTTTGAAAGGCCCCCCTACAACAGGGTGCTTAAGAAATGGTACGAGAAGCTTGCAGGGCAGAACGTCAGTTCCAGACATCTTATTCTTGATACGCCCGCTGCACGGAGACGGGTTAAAATGCTGAAAGGAATCAGGAATTATGAGGCGAGATTCTCAAGGGATATACACTTTTCAAACGTTTCATGGGACGCCTGCGGGGAACTTCTTTTCTTGACGTTCCATATAGACCCCTATCTCATTATCAGAATAAAATCAAAGGAGATTGCTCAGTCGTTCATCGACAGTTTTGAACTTATGTGGAAAACTGCAAAGCCATGATAGAATTAAGTGCTCCCAAACACCTACGATATGATTCCAATGAACTTCTTTCTGAGTTTGGTTATGCCTTCGGTGGTCAGGCGGGATGAGAATGTCCTTAGCGAGAGTATGAACTCTTCCGCCCTTTTTATCATCTCCTCTGCATCCTTCCTGTGGACGTCGGGAGTCTTTTCATCCGTCACGTAATACTGCTTGTCAATCCTCTCCTTCTTTGCGAAGGCTATCGACTTCTCCTCTGAATCGAGACCGAAAACAATGCCGAGAAGATATATGGAAGCTGTGTGGTTTTCGGATTTTATCCCGCACATGAAAAGCAGGGACAAAAGAGTGTTATACATTGCATAGTAAGATTCGCTTACGGAGTTTTCATAGAGCGATGCATCTTTTAGTATCTTTGCCGACTTAAGACAGTTCTTGGCTTTGGTTTTGTATGAGCCGGATATGTCACCGGATAATTCAACCGCTTCAAGCTTTCCCTGCCTTTTAATCTTCCTCAAAAAACCCGCTTTTTTCATAGAACCTTTCAACACCTTTTATCATTACATGGTTTTTTATTATCTCCTTAACAAGAGGGGAGAGCGGATTGAATTCCCCGGTCTTGACACTTAACCCGAAGCCTATTCCTTCTACGTCTTTCTTTACTTTTGAATCTTTAGCATCTATATAGATATCTATGTCGCTCCCTTTTTTTGCCGTCATTTTCGCATAGCTTCCGAAAATCACTGCGATGTCAAATCCGCCCTTTTTAATGACTTCATCGATCACCGTTCCCAGAAACGGGTATTTTTCGATAATCCTAGTGGTTTTGTATAATTCTGCCATGTAAATATAATTTCTTGCATGGATGCCTTTCTTCAGCTGATATAATTTGTTTTTCCCTGATATCATCACATCCAGAATATTCTTATTTTCAAGTGTTTTCAGTGCCCTTTGGATGGTTGTCAGGGGGATTTTAATGTTCTCTGATATTTCCCTGCCATGAGCCGGTTTTCTAAGAAGGTATAATATTATTTCCATATCATTATTGATTCTTTTTTGGTTCATATGATTCAATATAGAATCGATAGTTTATAAATGTTTTCCATTTAATTCCAGAAAAACAAAAGTGCCCCCGACGGGATTTGAACCCGTGTCTCCGGATGACTTCGTACAAGGAAATTAATCATCGCTCGCAG
>CAZKOV010000014.1:0-14169 GCA_964554465.1 uncultured archaeon | reverse complement strand
TTTGAACCCGTGTCTCCGGATGACTTCGTACAAGGAAATTAATCATCGCTCGCAGATTGCGCGAACTCGTCACTTTCAAGCATGTACCCGAAAGTCCGGGATCCTTGACCGGGCTAGACTACGGGGGCATATCTATACTTAATGCCGAATAAAGTATTTAAATATTGTATTGTTTATCAAAATTGTGAAAGATTCATATAATTTTAATATCAACGAAATTGAAGGATGGGTAGAAGAACCGCCAAGCATTTGGTATCCAGAAGGTCCCCGAAAAACAATTGGATATATCAAACACGGAATTGTTTATAGGTGGGAAGGTTATAGAGACCCTAATTTACCGGAGATACCAATTGGAACTGTGGATAAGGATGGTGTTTATGCTAATTCTTTCTCAATATGGGGCATCCCCATGCCACTAGGACACGTAAAAAAGAATCTTTAAACAGTTTGAACTCTTTTAAGATGTTAACCGAAAACCCTAATAAGTTTGCTTCCATATATTATATAAACAGATTGAAATGGAAAACGAGGACAGGATTTTAGAGTGTATTGCTTCGGATTATACGTGGGAACAGATTATTTATGATATCGTAGCCTGGGAAGGGCTCGACCCGTGGGACATTGACCTGTGCGCCCTTTCCGACTCGTTCCTGAACTACATGAATTCTATGCAGGAATTCGATTTTCACGTCCCTTCAAAATACGTCGTCGTCGCTTCAATGTTACTGCGCATGAAATCGTCTTATGTCAAGTATGTTACCGAGGAAGTCGGGAAAACGCAGAACAGGGAGGCGGAGATGATTGAAGACGAGATACAGAACGCCATCGAGGAAAGCCGTGGTGAAATCCTCCAGATAGCGTCAATAGAAGTGCCCCCGAGAAGGCAGCCGACGAGGAAGGTAGTCCTTAATGATCTTGTGAACTCCCTCAGGCGCGCGCTGAGCGCCCAGGACAGGAAGGAGAGCAGGAGGGAGACTCTCAGAAGAAGAATAAACATGAAAAGCGATGAGATAACCCAAAAGATAGCGAACCTTTACGACAGGATAACGCAGATTCTCAGCGGCATGGAAAAGAGCGAGATGCATTTCTCTGATCTCGTAATGAGATGGAACAGGGAGAATATTGTGGACACGTTCCTGCCCGTCGTCTATCTCGACAACCAGAGAAAGATTGAAGCTGTCCAGGAAGAGATGTTCAAGGATATTCTGATACGCAAGAGGATGGAAGAGAAGAAAACAAAAAGAAAGAAGGTTGCTTCGTAGTTTTTATGAAATGGGGCAATAATTGCTTGGATTCTCGGGATCGCAACCGCAGAAAGGTTTGAATTCTGCTTCACAGTGGACTACTGGAGGAGGTCCTTCGTCGTCAACTACACATTTTCCTTTATAACAGTCATAATTGAAATCCGGATCGTTCGTGCAGTCTTTCTGCTGGCATGCGATGAGCGGTCCTCCTCCTCCACCGCCGATTATTTTACAGTTGTCGCATGGCCCGTTGCCCGTGAAACACGCGCATTGGGTTCCGCTGGAATCCCACGTGCAGTCGAACTTGCCTCCCCCGCATGCACCGGCCGATTGTTCCGCTATCCACATCTTGAACTGGTAAGTCAGGGGTATCTCATTGCCGGCAATGTATTGTCTTTGGTCTGTGCATATGACGTTAATAACCATCGACATTCTCTCTTCCTGCGGGCCCCAACACTTTCCCGTACATTGGTCGCCGTCCGCCAAGGCGAAGCTGTAGACGTTTGTCTTCAGGTTTATGTCCTTTGCACTCAAAGAAGTACCGCAGTCTATCGTGTTCGCATCAGGAATGTAACACGCCTGGTGTTCCTCGGGAGGATCTGACCAGTGCTGGCAGGTCGGGTCGCAATTCTCCCCGGTCGTCTCTGTCTGTCCTTTTTCCATGTAACATTCATCAACGCTGTATGTGCATGTCACGTCATCAGTATTGAAGAGGGCTTCCAGGTTTTCAACGGCTTCATCAAACTCAGGATAGAAACACTCATCGAATTTCTTGCATTTCCCTCTTGTGCAGTCCCCCTGCGTGCAGTCGCATGCCAAAGGAAGGCAATTGCACATTATAGCCGAAAAACTCGTATCGCCCGGATCATCCAGCCAGTCGTTTATATTGTTATACATCTCCCAGTAAGGAATATCGGTGAGGGTCACTTCAAAATCATTATCAGACGTTGTTTCGGTAGGAGTAAAGACAGTTATATCGCTTCCGTAAAAATTGGCCGTGAAATCCGTGACTTCCGAATCTATGTCCTGTTGCGTGATCCCATAGTCGACGCATGTGACTGGAGATATTTCCCTGACACCGACGTTTTCCTGATTCGTATTATAATTCTGTATATATCCGTTGACAAGGTCTTTGGTTTTCATGCTCAGGAAATAATTTATTTCCTCTATTGTCGGGGCGTTCTTGGCATTGCAATACCAGTATCTGTTATCCTCCATCTGGTTGTTTTCATAGGAATTGATCCCTCCGCCAAGGGTGTTTTCCTGCAGGGCCAGGATCATTGCCATTGTACCGAAAGTCTTTGAATCCGTTTTTGCGCTGTCCATGTAGAATGACGCCTGCTGGATCCTCCCTTCGGTGACCAGCCTGTTCTGGAAGGCGGGACCGCCCGAAGTCATCGTATAGACCCAACCGAGGACCGCAACAGAAACCACCATCACTAATATAATTAAAGAAGCCTGCAGCTTCATAATATCTCACCTCACCATCTGTATAAATAAATATTGGTTATGTTTGCCTTATATGTTAATAACGGAATGGTTATCCTGCATGTCTTCGGATCAACACCCGGAGGTACAGGACTTCCTATCGTCATGTTTTCTGAAAGTTTTAATTTCCAGTAGCCTTTGTCCAGATATTCGTCGAGTATCTGCTGAAGAATTAAAGACGTGTTAACGGGAGCGCCTTCCCTTCCGTAATAGACCATGTATTCGTCCGTTGATAAAGCAGTGCCTAACGCTTCTCCCACGGTCTTGTTTATTCCTTCTATGTATATCCTCGGAAGGAAAGTGCATACGAAAAGAAGCCTGTCGTTCTTGTGCTTTTCAACGAGCATGTTGCTTGACGTATCAAGAGTTGATGCGAAGAAGGCATAGATCAGCATAATAAGCATGACTATTGCGACTACCATGATCACGAGTTCTATCATCTCGGACTGTCCTTTTTTATACAATTACATTCACCTTTCCGTCCTTCCAGAATGCAACTATTCTGTATCTTCCCGGATTCGTTATGTCGTCCATAACTATATCCGCATCGCATTTCACTTTCCTGCACGATTCGCTGTCATCCGCGTTTACCAGACAAAGTTCCTTCCGCTCATTGTAAAATTTCATCGGAAGGTCTATGAACGTGTCGACGTTTGATTCAACTCCCTTTTTGCATACATATTCAATTAACCCCGACACTGATTCAAGATCGCCGTCATAAACACTGACTGTGATGAATCCCGCCAGGTGTTCCCTGTCCCTTTTGATGATAACGGGAAGTGACAAAGTAACTGAACCTGTCAATGCCTTTCCTTCGGAATGTCCAGTCGTTCCGAACTTCCATTCGGTTTTTTCAACGGCGGCTTCCGCCCTGTTGGGAAGGCGTATCAGTTCCCTGCAGTCCTTTGCGATATAACTTCTTCCGCCTGTAATTGAGGATATCTCTTCAAGTGTATCGGTATAGACGCAGTTTGGGTCGTCCTCCGACTGGCACAGTCTCTGGCCGAATCCAATGCTGTGTACGCGGATCCCGGAAGAAAGATGGTTTTGCACGACGCAGACAGAATTCCCGCCGCAGTTTTCGCGGCCGTCCGTCAGGACAACGATATCATTGATACCATTGCTTTCGGCCATACTATAACCTCTTACGAGTCCATGTGCCATCGGCGTGCAGCCTTCGGCCCTGATGCCTGAATTTATCTGGTTTTTCAGGGTGTTTTCATTGCCTCCTATTATCGTGGGATTTATGATTATGTCGGCGCCACAGCGGGGACTCGATAATATGCAACCTGCCGGTTTCTGGTTCCCGTCGTTGCATCCCTGATTATTAACATTGCCGTTGGAACCGTAACCTATAATGCTTATCCTTTGATTACTGTCAAGATTATCCACGAATTCTTCAAGGAAATCCTTTACGCAGTCCACCTTCTTTATCTTTCCCACAGACTCTTCCATACTGGTTGACATGTCTATTACGAACACCGCGCTTTTTCCTTCAAGGTCCTCGAGCATTCTCTGCAAAACCGTTATCTCGCTTTCGGGCGTGAATTCATATGATATGTTTATCGGAATAAGTTCGACCGTTACGTTGTATCCTAACAAATAATTCCTAGCGCAGTCGGGTTCAACATCAGCAAACCTCTGAGCAAAATCCATTACCTTTTCTATGTCAAGGATTCTCGTGTAAGTCTTGTTGGTGACAACGCCGCCGACAGTTACTTCCTCGTTGAGTGCAAGACATCTCTCTGAATTCGAAAGCATGCCGATAAGATTCATGGCATTCGAGGACAGGTCATAATCCTTCGTTATCTTTTCCATGTTGATCTGATAAAACGTTACCTGATTTATTACAAGCGTTAATGCTATGATAAGAAATATCATGAGGAATCCTTTTGTAAGAAAGGAGAACTGCCCCTTCGATTTCTTATTGCATATCATATTGTATTCCTCCCTGGGGTGCCGGCGGTGATTTGACATTTTTTCTTTTCCTGTATGACATGAAAACCGTAAACGCCACGATGCAGATTATAACAACGATAACCATGGGAATTACAAAAGGGTTGGCTTCCTCTTCCTTCCTGCAGTCAACATCTTCCCTTTCCGTACAGTCGGGATCGCATACGTTGTCCTTCTGCCTGTCACAGATACCGTCGGCCGCCCCGCCGCAATCGATGGCGCAGCTGGCGAAGTTCTCGTTGTTGTTCGTGTCGCATTTCCTGTCGCCGCAGCTGTCCCCTATTACGATGCAGTCCGGATCGTATCCTTCCAGACAGTCAGGATCGCAGACATAATCCGCTTTGCTTATGCAGACATTGTCCTTTTCGTTAAGAGGACAATCTTCCGGACAGGAAAGATAGTTCTCGTCCCCGTCACATGAACCGTCTTTATTACAAAGACCGAGTTCTGAAGAAAAGACAACGGCCCCGTTATATATTACGCTTATTTTTTCCATGTCAGATGAATAAGGTATTTTATCACTGTATCTCATAATATCCACTGTTTCACCCGCATCAAAAATGAAGAAATCGAGATCGTATCCCGAAGTCCAGATGACCATATCATCGGAATCATGTATTAATACGGTGCAATCTCCCTCGTTCTTCGGAAGGGGTCTCCCGTCAATGACGACGGCGGAGAAATCCGAGATGTTGCCGTTTTTTGAAATATCGAATCCGATTTTAAGGACGGGCTCCGCTAACACAGTGGGAACTGCCAAGACCGAAATAATAATTAAAAGGAATAACATTTTTTTCATGGTAAACACACCATCCTCGAATCCCCTTTTATTATATTAAATTCCTCTATTGAATAATATCCCTGCTGCTGTTGGCTCAATATCTTATTGGACATAGCAGTCCTGTTGGCATTCGGCATAGGATTGCTGTTTATATCCTTACTTTTCATATCATATTTCCCTTCAACCTCCGGGCACGAGATTCCGAAAGCTATAGGCTTTGCAAAACCATGATAACACCTGCCATCCGCTACACCACCGCAACCAAGATTGTATTTCAACGGGTTCAGAATCACATTTTTCGTGGTGCAAAAATTTTCAATCGCAGTGCCCGTGCAGTCACAGTACTGCTCCATTAATCCGAATTCGTGTCCCAGCTCATGTGTCGTAATACCGGATGCTACTATAATGTTCGTGGCCTCCGCTATGACGGCCGGCGTATTGCCTAATCCATCAGACCAGCCGCCGACACTGCTTCCGCACAGATCATTTATAGAATCATATACCCCGATGTCATCATCATCTATTCCGACGACAAAATCAAAATCCATTCCAGTTGAACTAAGATATTCATTACCGCAACCCGCGATTCTCGAGAGGACGTCATTAGGATTATCGTAACAGGAATCCAAACCCGTATGCTCATAATCTGAAACATCGCAATAGCCGTTCGTCCAATGGCTGCCATAATTTGTAGACAGGTCCGCTTTCAGAACCTCGAATTGTCCCGGGCAATCCGCCAACGGAAGCCTTTCAAGATAATAGTTCCCGATGTGATCTGCAGCCGCTCCGTAATTTAATTTGTTGTCCCAGTTGATGGGAATAATCAGGATTCCGTATGTTATCGGGGGCCTCTCACAATCCGTCCCGTTCCATTTCCATCCTTTCATGCAGCAGTGGCCTTGATTTGAAGCTCCTATCGCATTGACACATGAAAGTCCAAGACAACATCCTATTGTTGAGTTGCATTGTGACCGATATCCGGAACATCCTGCCTCATCATAACATAATGATGTCACCTGGTCCCACCCTTTTCCGGGGCAGCATGCATCGGAATCCGGTGCATAATTCATATGCCCCGCACATTCGTCGTGACAGATAAATCCTTTGTCTTTTTCGCTGCTCCAGCAGTAACCACTTTCGCAGTCAGAAGAAGTCTGGCATTTCTCGAACGTACCGACGTAAATACAACCGTCCATCTTTTTAATTATGATTTCCGCTTCATTCTCTATAGAGTTGGGAATCACGCAATCATAAGTATAAGATACGGATGAAATGCCCCCGTCCTTTCCTTTTGCAAAGACAAAGCCGTCCGTTATGTTAAGGGAGTACCACATTTTCGGGGGCTCGTAATTATACGTGATATTACCGGTAACGGAACCCATCCCGTCTATTATGCTGACAATATCCTTCGCTATGCTCTTGGTCATGGCTTCCTTGGAGACCGCTATCTGGTAGTTTGCAAGCTGCTGGACCTGCAACAAAAGCATAGAGACGGATAACAGTACTGCAATAATCAGTATTATCTCTCCGCTTACCTCGGCCTTCATATATCCTCCTCTCTCGTCGCGATTATCGTGACCGTGTTATGGGTGGTCTTTACGAACCTCAGAGAATAAGTGAAAGTCGGCCGCCCTCCGAATATCCTCGTAACCATCGAGAAAATGTCAAGGGTTTCCGGAAGAGAACCGAAATATGTCATGTTGACATTACAGTCCATTTCCTGGCACCGCGGCTCCTCTTCGTTAAGGGGCTCAAACTGCAGGCAGAAATATGTACCGTTGGACATGTTTTTATCCAGTATCAGCTGGCTGACTTTTACCGGCGGCTTCTCCTTCTCTTCTGCCGAATATACGGCTATCACGGATTGCGGGATGGTCACCTTCTTCGTCAGGGAATAATCCCTTTCGTTATAGCAGACGGTCTTCACCCATGAGCCAAGGTTGGTGTAGGTCGTTATCGCCCTCTGCCTTGATGTCTGGTCGCTTATCGTCCCGAGGAACGTGAAAGCGGTAATCATGAAAATTGCTGCTACCAGAAGCCCGCCTATAACCCAGAACCAGCCTGATATTCCCCTCATCTCAACCTATTAATAGATATGAAAAGAGTTGAATAAATATGTGAAAGATCAGTACATAAAATCCAGTGCACGTTTCATCTGATCTCTTATAAGTCTGGGACTTCTTCCCTGATCAATCAGATTTCTGACATGACGTTGCGCTGTTTTTATTTTCTCAGCATTTCCGAAAGTCAATCCAAAAGGAAGGCAAAAAACAAACATTGAATACAAATTAACATCAATCCTCGGGTCAGATGTATCGAGGACCTGTATTTTCGACAAGTAAGTTGCAGCATATCCCAGCTCTTCTAGCTGGTCAGGAATCTGTCTGCTCATATTGAGATGAACCCACACAGGTTCATTATGAGTGCAAAGTTCATATCCCTCTTTCAAAAGGCTTGCTTTCAAATCGTCTGCAACATTTCTTTGTATTTCATCACCGACAAAAACGAGGCCGGTATCTACGTCACGCCCCTTACAGGATTTGCCTGTGGCCTGCCCGCCATAAAGAGTCAGGGACACAAATCCTCTGTATAATGTTCCATATTCAGAAACCTTATAGGTAAGAAACTTTTCGATATCCGGATTTACATTAAGTTTATTGTATCTCAGCTTGTCCATTTTTAGAAATGGATAATTAGATTTTTATTGCTGGACAAATGCAGTCAAAAATCAAAGAGAGATCAATGGAAATTCTATCTGGAAACTGCAAGCATCTGCAACATGGACGCGAGGAGATGGCTTTACGAGAGAGATGGGTATTTAAGATCGCATCTTATGTACCACCATTAACCCAGTTTATTTTTGGCTTCTTTCTGTCCTCTCCTGAAAAAATGCTTTACATCAAGCCAGAAATTCTTCATGGGTGGATGGTCATGCCTTTCGAACAGGTAGGAGAGGTAAGGCACGTACAAACCGAACACGATAGAACTTATTGCCAGCGGAACAGCCGCGGCCGGTCCTATCAAAAGAAGGACGAAACCCAGGCCGACGTTCCCGTTTTTCAGGGTTCCGAAAAGAACATACTCTATCCTTTCTTTTCTTACAATTCCCAGTTTTTTTGTTAAGAAGAATATGAGCGTGCCCACGGGCAGTTGTAATGTGAGGAGTATAATGAATAGGATTATTATGCTTCTCCATTCAAGAAGCATGATGTCCCGGCTTAACGCGACGGACGTATAGACGCTTATACCAATCAAAAGAGAGATGACAAGTTTCATGTTCATGGTTTTTGATTTTTCCCAAAACCTTCTCACTATTCTGCTTATAAGGAAGGGAAATATGATGAGAATTGCAAGTATCTCCGTGATAGCGAATACATCAATTATTCCCCCGAGGAAAAACCAGATCATTAAAGGGGTATAGACAAGGCAGATGAGATATCCAATAAATTCCGTCAGTATAGACACTTCCACATCACCCTTGTTAATCGCAGAGAGAGGAACGACGGCTATTGCGGGAGGAACCATTGCAAGTATTATCATACCCGTCCTGAAGTCCAGATTATCGATTATATTTGTCGACAGTATAATCAGGGACGAATATATGACAAGGTTGATTACAAGCAGATAGAATACCTCCTGGAATCTCACCTTTTCAACACCATGAATGTCAACTGACAGCAAAGAAACAGTCATCATTACAAAAAGTATGTGGATAAGATAAGAACCGAAAATTCCGCCCAGCTGGGGCAGAACGAAACCTAGAATTATCGAAAGATATATTATTTCATTCGAAACGTTGATGAATTTCATAATCAATTATTACGCTTATAAAGGGTATATATTATTTGTTTTTGTATGCCTCGACGCCCCTGCAGAAAATATCGGTGGCCTCTTTCGTTTTTTCCGGATTATGTACAAAGGCAAGCCTCACCTGGCTCTTTCCCAGTCCGGGTGTCTTGTAGAAAGGCCCCGCGAAAGTTACCATCACCGTCTTGTTTTTGTACCTGAATTCCTCGAGCACGAACCTGCAGAAATCCTCAGCGTCTATCGGAAGTCCCTCTATCTCACCGAGGTCCGCGATAAGATATAACGCCCCTTTCGGGTATCCGCAGACGATACCGTTTGCTTTGAGTATATCGTATGCGACCTTCCTCCTTTTTTCATATTCGTCGCGGGCTTTTTCGGCATATGTCTTTTCAGAGCCTTTCCCTTTCTTTCTCTTTTCGAGTATATTGATGTCGGATTCTATCATAGCAGATGCAGCTTCCTGGTTCACTCTGGAAGCGGACAGCCTTGTCTGAAGAAGCTTAAGAAGATTCTTCATGAATTCCCCGTTATAAGAAACAACGAAACCCACGCGGGCGCCGCACGCGCTCCACTTCTTGGAAATCGAATCCGTCACGACGACGTTGTTTTTTATCGAATCCATAGAGAGCACGCTTCTCGGCTCTTCGCCGTCATAAACGAATTCCCTGTAAATCTCCTCTGATATTAACCATAAGTCATGCTCCTTCACGATTCCGGCCAGTCCTTCCAGTTCTTCTTTTGTATAAACACCCCCCGTAGGATTGCCGGGGTTTGTTATAAGTATTCCCCTTATTTTTTTGTCTGATTCCACCATTTTCCGGATACGTGAAACGAAGTCAGCTCCCAGCGAAAAATTTTCCCTTATATCAGTCGTGTACGGTACGATTTCGACGTTATGGATGGCAAAGAAGCTGTTATAATTTGTATAGAAGGGTTCAGGGATAATAATCTTGTCCCCCGGGTTGAAAAGCGCGAATGCTATTTTGTCCAGTCCTTCGGTTCCGCCCATGGTAATCATGCAGTTGTCTATGGTAAGATCGTCAGTATTTTCGACAGTGAGTTTGAGATAATCAATGAAATTCTTCCTCAGCTTTTCAAGGCCCTGACTTTTTACATATTCGTCAACCCCGTTCCCATTGACTCCCGAGAATTTTTTCAGGGTCTCGAAATACGGCTTCGGCGTGGGGATGTCAGGCTGTCCTATGTTAAGATGTATCACTTCAGCTCCTTCCTTCTTCGCCTTTTCCGCGAGAGGCACGAACTTCCTAGTAGGAGAGGACATCAGTTCGCTTACCCGCAAGGATATGTCTGCCATAAGACCACTAATAAAGATAATATAGGTAGGTAAAAATAGTTTTTTAGTCTTTAAATTTGATTAAAGTTGACAGGATTTTCCTGTAAGGGCTGCTTGGAACCCCTGTTCTTTGGTAGTTGAGCTTGAGATAGATTATAAGCGCGGTTATTATCAATATTATACAAACCATTACAAGCGAACCCACCGCCAAGGGAACGACGACATCGAGGCCGTTTTTTATTACGGCACCCGTGATGGTTCCCACGAACAAAACGGCAAAAGATGATGCCAGAAGAAGGCCAACAAGAATTCCGATTTTACTGATTTCAGACATGTAATGAATTTTGTCATTGACCTGTATAATCCTACCGTTTACAAAATAAACAAAAAACTCAATAAACTTATAAATTATATTCTAATAGATTAGATAGTAACCGAGGGGCCGTGGTCTAGCTTGGTAGGATACACGCATGGGGCGCGTGTGATCAGGGGTTCAAATCCTCTCGGTCCCATTCTAATTATCGAGGCTCCTGTTTATTGAAGAATAAGCTAATTTTCTAAATAATCGTGGATCCATTTTTGACATTCTTTGATATGTACTTAACATGAATGCAACAGCATCATAATAGTTGTGGGCTCTACCATCTTTGGGGGGAACTTTCATAACAAAAGGTGTGTATCTCTGGGCAGTATTTACTGCATCCGTACCTCCTCCCGTAAGGACTAAGAGGGGCTTATGGGGTAATTTACTTTTATGATGCATTACCAAAGGTTCACAAACCCTTTCACCTGCCGGATTTATTTCCTTCCCCATATTACATATTACCGTACCCTGAGAGCCACTTGTACTTATTTTACTTATAACATCATTTCTATAAACAGGACTATTCATATCCGCAGCCGAACCGGTATGCACTGTTACAATTTCATATCCTCCTATTCCAAGCCAGCGTGCAATTAGTTCGGTTATATCATTTTCTAAACCAACAACACTTATTTTTCCCAGCATGTCACTCTTCAATTTATGGTAAATAATATAAATTAATCGCATATTCTTTTATTTTCATAGAGCGTCTCGCATCTTTCTTCAGTCCTGTATTCGATTATGTTCTCTTGCCTGTTGACAAGATAGTAGTTCGTAACGGTTTCACATTCCTCGATTTCCGGTCTGATCAATAAAGCACTGAATAGGAGACCTTTCCTGAAGTCATCTCCTAGCTTATTAACGAGTTCGTCGGTGCTCACAACAAAATCCGCGTGGGAGTTTGGATCAACAGAATATTCTTTTCTCATTTTATCTATAAGGTTGTAGTCTTCATCCCATATCCTGAACTCGACAGTGAAAAGTCCCGGTTGTTTTTCATAGTTGTATATTCTTGATTCTATCTTCTTTGATTTCTCAAGATTTGTCAGCATGTACCCCGAACCATCGTTAGTCCATCTCTTATCCGCTATGCCATTGGAAAGATAGTACGCATCGGAAGAATATTCCCTGTCCTTGCATTCCTTTTCCCTGAAAGGTACTTGTTCTTCGTAGTTCCTGTTATAATCGTAAGGAACAACGATTTCAGTGCATTCTTCATAAGGCACTTCCACTAGTCTGCAGTTATCTGAACCGGCCATAGCCCCGGTGAAAGAGATATCAACATCTGTCATCTTTCCTATGGCCATTCCTATAAAAACAAGAAGAGTAAAAATAAAAATAGTCCTAACTCTCTCATTCCGAATTCCCATTCACTCCCCCGATATTATCTAATTGGGTAAGAAAAGATATTAATGGGAATCACTTCCCGAAATCCGCCAAAGTTCTCTGCTCTTTGAACTCCTCGAATCCCCCGACACGGATTCCGAATCTTCGGATATTATCATCGGGGTTTTCCGCTAAAAATTCTTCAAGAAGTTTTTTGTATTGTGGAAGAACGGACTTAACAGATTTTTGAACACCGGAAAAACTCATCCCCTTGGTCTTTGTTTTAAGTCCCGTCGTAACGACAATTATTGCAATATATTTGAAGCCGATGTTCCTTTCATCCAGTCTTTTTTGTAAGATTTCAGCGAACTCTTCAGAACCTGCGAAAATATAATCCGCATCCCTGCTGTTCTCTTTTAATGTCTTCAATTTGGACATCTGTTTCTTGTCCTCGTTCTCGACTTCCTCTTCATCTATACCGTTGGCATGGTTCCAGAATTGTTCTGCCTTGGTCGGGCCCAGAGCCATCTTCAGTTTTCCCAGATCAAACTTCGCCAGGTCTCCAATGGTCTGTATTCCAAAATCTTTCAAAACCAGTTCTGTTTTTTCACCGATGCCATGGAGTTTTCCTACAGGCAATTCCTGAATGACCTTCTGGAAATCATCATGATCGACAACATTGACCGTGTCGGGCTTCTTCAGCTTCGAGGCCATCTTTGCAACAATCTTGTTGTATCCGATTCCGACAGTGCATGTAATCCCTTCTTTTTCGAAAACATCCTTCCTGATTTTTTCCGCAAGCCTGATCGCTTTTTCAAAACTCTTGCATCTTTCAGTTACATCAAGATATGCTTCATCAATTGAAACCTGCTCAAACTTGTCAGCATATTTTTGGTAGATTTCCATTATCCTGTCGGAAACCTCTTTGTAATAATCCCTATCAGCCGGAAGGAACTGGACGGTATTATCCTTGTCAAGATCCTTAGCCCTCTTTATAGGAATTCCGGAATGGATTCCAAGTTCCCTTGCGGGATAGTTAGCCGTTGCAATCGCTCCGGAATCATCGCTCCTGCCGGAGTACATGCAGATAGCGACAGGTTTGCCTTTTAGCTCCGGATTCCTCTTCTCCTCGACCGCCGCATAGAATGAATCAAGGTCGATAAGCATGACTATTCTGGACATAACATTTTATCTAAAACCTAAGGAATTAAAAGGATTAGCAGAATGGCTGAAAAGTGAAATCACATCTCTCGAAGATATCCCCAGTTATGGAGTTTGTCACTGTCTTCGAACCACCGGTCTCCGATATCATCCCTGTAATACATGTGCGGTATGCTTACGTTCTTTATCCTGTTATAAGCCTGCGTCTGGGCCTGCTTCATTGTATAACCGGTTCCGACAACAACCAGAACGACCCCCGAGTTCCCGGTGACTACCCACTCACCGTTGACTAATTTGACGTCTTCAATGTGGACGCCATCATAAATCGGTTTCTTGAAATGGATAACGGAATCCTTGGACTTCACGTTGAATGTCTCCTTATCCTTGAACGGGAAAGGCGGAACGACCACCCTGACTCCGATCTGGAATCCCTGTCTGGTCTTGAATCTGGTTACCGTGCCTCCTGCAAGTTCGTACAGGAATTCACCTATCGGCGTGATCATCCCTTCCTGCTGTATATGTATTGTGGGGTATCCGAACCTTGAAGTCCATTCGAGAGGATAAATTCCATGGTGGTTAACGATGCAGTTTATGTCAATGTATCCGACATAACCCTCTTCAGCGAGTTTTGGCTCCATCCTCTTAAGGGTCTGGTTGAATATCTTATTTGGACCTGACCAGAACATCGCGGTGCCCATCTCGCCTGTCGACGGACCGAGGTTTCCGGGGAAGAGCTTCTTGTGCTCGA
>CAZKOV010000013.1:0-18258 GCA_964554465.1 uncultured archaeon | reverse complement strand
TGTGGACTTAATCTGAATACCTACAAGATGTATTTTCGCTTTTGAGATTCCCTTGAAAGCTTCAAGAAATATTTTCAGAGGAGCATTGTGGGTGGATAATGTAAAATAGTCCATATCTTCTTTTTTTATGAGTCTCACCTCTCCTATCTTTCCCCCGAAGTCTGCCGAATCGAAAATAATAAGCATATCAGGATTAAATTTATCTACCTTTCCTATAAAATTTTCCGGAACGCTCGTGGTTACCAAAAAGGTTTCATGATTATCTTTTATTTTTTTCTCGAAAACTTCCGCCGCCAGAATACCTATAAGATCGTCTGCTTTCATGTCGTTGCCGACACCGAGTATTGCAACCTTCATAACTTCCGCTTTATTCTTTTCTCGCAATGTTTAAAAATATTGGAACCATATCATTCTTATGTCAGAGGATACGGTCTCCGGTGGTTTTCAGGGTAAGCGAAGGCTCCCTTATACCGATAAAAGGGTAGATGAAATAACCCAGAACGACATTAAAGTAAGGGTGGCAGGAGCTGTCATTGAAAAAAGCGGAGATGTCCTTATAATTGACGATGGCACAGGCCAAGTCAAGATAATGACTGAACATTCCCAAGGTTTTGGTATTAATAACATTATACGTGTCCTAGGAAGAGTCATACCGATAGAGGGCGGGGTTGAAATATCCGGTGAAATATTACAGGACATGGCAGGGGTCGATATGGAGCTTTATAAAAAAACCCACGAAGCGGAGAAAGCTTTGGGTGTCTGACTAAAACAGGAAAAGGGGTGATTGTATGTTCAAAATAACGATGAGCGATGCTGATTTGCTGAAGAATTCAATTCAGATTGTCGCAGATATAGTTGACGAAGGTGTTTTTAAAGTGGATTCGAACGGGGTGAGCCTGCTTTCTCCCGACAGGACTATGGTTGCCGTCATAGATTTCAAGATGCTCGCAACGGCCTTTGAAAACTATTCGGTTGAAAAGCCCGAGTCTCTGGGAGTAAGCCTGACACAGTTCATATCGATCCTGAAGAAGGCAAAAACAGGAAGCAAAATAACGCTCAAGTCGGATGATAAAAATAAGCTCGAAATCCTTCTAGAAGATGGCGGTAAAAGAAAGTTTGAGCTTCCGATACTCGACATATCTCCCGAAAAGCCACCGATAGACCAGCTTGAATTCAAGACGAAGGCCCATCTTCTGTCATCTGTTCTGGAGGACAGTGTCAGCGATGCAGATATAGTAGATGATTCCATAGTCTTCGAAACTGAAACCGGGAAATTCAAGGCATGGTCAAAAGGAGACACGCTTTCTTCAGAGATGGAACTCAAGGAAGGCGAGGAAGGTTTAATGAAGCTCGAATCAACCGAAAAAGCGAAATCAAGATATCCTCTTGAATATCTGAAGAAAATGATAAAGGCTTCTAAACTTGCTGATAATTGCATCCTTGAACTCTCAAATGACTATCCTATGAGGCTCAGTTACAAAGTAATAGACAAACTCAGCATGAGCTTCGTCCTTGCGCCGAGGGTGGAATAAGTCCCTTTCTTTTACTTTAATTCGCATTTGGATGTATATTCAATTATTTCATTAAGCACTTTCTCTATTTTCTTCAAATTATCCCTATCAGAATTATTGATTATCCACAATTTTCCCTGATTGTCTTTTTTTATTTTTTCCTTGATTTTTTGTTTCTTCTCTTTTTCACTGTACTGGCTAGAAAGGCGCCTTTTAATCTGTTCTTCCGAGAGACCTCTCTTCTGCATTCTTGCTTGTTGGCTTTTTTTATCGGATGTTACAAGAATGACGTTATTATTGCATAGATATATTATATTGGATTCCGCAAGCAAAGCAGCGTTAAACAGGATTAAGCCTTTTCTGTCATGGAGTTCTTTTCTTAGGCGGACTAACATCGGTTTTTTCATCAAGTCGTTTAATTTATCGAGTTTTTTGTGGTCCGCAAAAACTATATTACCAAGAATTTTTCTGCTTATCATGCCGTTCTTCAGTTTCACTTTTTCCCCGAAAGTCCTGATAATTTCCCCTCTGACATTTTCATATAGCGGGTCTTTGAGTTCTCCTAATATTTGATGGCCTATATTGTCCAATTCGATATGATGAACCGGTATTCCCCTCTTTGCACCCATTTCCTTTATTTTTTCACAAACGAAGGACTTGCCTGTCCCGATCTCCCCTGTAACACCGATAATATGCTGCCCGGTCATTCTTGCTTCAAGGCATTGTTTCACGTAAAGGGGCACAAATTCGTGTATTAATCCCTGATCTTGCTGGAGAGATTTCACTGTACTTGAACTTATATAAGAAAGCTCCTTTTTAGCAGGTATCAGGAATGTCTCTATTCCGAGTTTCTGGCTGTCGCCGAGACTGTGTAACAGGACTTCATAATCGAAATCGGAATTATTCCTTATTCCCTTTATTATGACGGGGATATTGTTCTCATATGCATAATCCACCAAGAGTCCTGTGAACGGCACCACTTTAACATTTTTTATCTGGGAGAGTACTTTTTTCGCCATTTCCGTCCTCTCTTCAAGGCTGAACATATAATCTTTTTCAGGGTTTAAGCCTATTCCCACTATGACCTCATCAAAGATTTTTGCTGCTCTCCTGACTATATCTATATGTCCGTATGTTATAGGGTCTCCCGAAAATGCATACATGGCTTTTTTCATATGTCTCTCTTGTAATATGAAGGTTAAATATATACTCATTTCAAATATAACAGAGAGCGTGATAAAGTGCTTAATTCTGTAATTTTTGGTGTTTTACAGGGAATATTTGAATGGCTTCCAATTTCCAGTCAGGGAAACCTGGTATTAGTTATGGTTGGTCTGATGGGGTTAGACCCAAAAAACGCTCTTAATTTCGCTATTTTTCTTCACACAGGAACGCTTCTATCAGTGATTGTCTATTTCAGAAATGATCTTATCCAAATATTGAAAAAACTGAAAACTTACAAACCAGGATATTCTGATGAGAATGACAGTCTTCTCACGTTCCTGATAATATCAACGATTGTTACAGGATCTCTGGGCGTTTTCCTTTACAAATCCATCCAAATCATTACATTCACTGGCGAGGCTTTCTTAGGTCTTGTTGGGTTGGCTTTGATTATAACAGGCGTTCTTCAGAAAGTTTCTGAGAAAAGAAAAACAAAATTCACAAAACTGAATTTTAAAGACTCTATCTTAATGGGAATCCTGCAAGGTCTTTCAGTAATTCCGGGAATATCAAGATCGGGTGTAACTGTCTCTGGATTTCTGTTGAGAAAATACGATTCAAAGGATGCTCTTCGTTTTTCATTTTTAATGAGCATTCCAGCAGTTCTTGCAGCAGAGATTGGGCTCGGTTTAATGAACTCCCTCCCCACAATCTCAGTTTATGATGGACTTGCAGGTATAATTTCATCTTTTGTTATTGGTTTGTTAACAATTCATATCCTGATTAAGATATCAAGAAAAGTGAAATTCTGGATTTTCTGCGTTTTAATCGGGATTCTGGCTTTGTTTCCCTTGTTTGGATTTCTTTTCTGAGTCGCCGTTTGGTATCTTCTCAAGAATTATCTTATTTGTCATGCCGTAAGGATATTTACTTATTATTCTCGAATTTTCAAGTCTCTTTATTATTCTGCTGACTTTGACTTTTGAAAGTTTTGATTTCTTAACGAGTTCAGACTGCTTAAGTCCGTCTTCGTTTTCCTCAAGAATCCTTATTATTTCCTTTTCTTCTGGTGTGAGTATGGTATCCATAACATCCTTTGTTATCTTCTTTCTTTCTTTTTTCTTGAGCAAATCAAGCAAAGATGTGCCTGCAAATAAAGATACTATGAAACCGAACAGGGGGAAAATCTCAATCGCAAATGGCAGGGAAACTCTTCTCATCTCAAAATCCCTAGGATTTCTATCGGAGCTGTTTGTCTGATTGATAAACGAGTCGTTTATCCTGTCAAAAGGTACTTCCAATCCTCTTCTGAGTATGAAAGAAGTATAAAATAATTGTATAATACAGAAACCAGCAAATATAAAGCACAAAACCATTATACTGTAATGTATTTTATTTCTTTCTTTCATAGATGTTTCACCTATTATGAAACGTTTCAGGTTGTTTCGTTTCAGATAGTTTCAGTAAATCTTGTTATACTGTTTCAGACTAATTAGAATAGAAATTAGAAAATATAAAGGTTTGTGATTTTGAATGCCAGAAAAAGAAGTGCTGATTAAACTTGAAGATGTATGGAAGATATATAAAATGGGAGAAGTGGATGTACCTGCACTAAGGGGGGTGAGTATAGAAATAAGGAAGGGTGATTTTGTCTCAATAATAGGCGCTTCCGGAAGCGGGAAATCAACAATGATGAATCTTATAGGATGTTTGGACAAGCCGACTAAAGGTAAAATATATCTGAAATCTCAGGATATAGGAAAGCTTTCAGAATCAAATCTTGCAACTCTTCGCGGAAAGACTATAGGATTCGTTTTCCAGCAATTCAATCTTATACAGAATATTAGTGCTTTTGATAATGTTATGCTTCCTTTAGAACTCCAAGAAATGGATGATAGAAAAGCTTCCGATAGAACAAGAAAAATCCTTGCTGAAGTTGAGTTGGAAAATTTTATGCATCATTTACCTACACAGCTTTCCGGCGGTCAGCAACAGAGAGTTGCAATTGCAAGGAGCCTTGCAGCTGATCCTGAAATAATACTTGCTGACGAACCCACGGGAGCTTTGGACAGTGTGACAGGAAGAAATCTTCTTGAAATGCTGACAAAATTATGGAAAGAAGAAGATAAGACTATTATAATGGTAACACATGATCTTAATCTTGCAAAATATGCACACACGCACGTAGAATTAAAAGACGGCCAAATAGTTGGAGTGACTGAAAACAAGGAGGTAAAAAAATGAAATCGTATATATTTCTTATAATTTTGCTGGTTGTTTTTTTATTTACAGGTTGCGTGGGAAATGAAACCGGTCCTGACAATACCCAAAGGCGTTTCGACATGTCAGACAGACGACCGTTTAATAGGTCAGGAATGAACATGACTGATGGTAATTTCAGCAGGCCTATGATGATGAATCTTACTGAAGAACAGATAACAGAAATATCGGAAGTCTTTGAAAATTCAGATTCCGTACAACTGGAAGCGTACTGTCAGGAAAAAGGAATGGAATGCGGATATTATTGCACAAGAATCGATCCTGATCACGAATTCTGCATTCAGTATATGAATAATTTCATAAATAGAAGAGAGGTGAGTAGATGAAAAAATTAAGTATTTTATTTGTAGCTATGTTGGTTTTGATGAGCATTTCCGTACAGGTTAATGCTGCCATAACGACTACTAGCTCTAATGACGGTGACTTAAGCAAAACAAAAGCGATCTTAATAAGTTTGATAAATCAGGATCCTGATCCTTCAATATCTGGAGAAACTGTTGAACTGAGGCTTGGCGTCCAGAACATTGGAGGAAAGAACGCAGACAATGTCGTGATCGAAGTGGTTCCCGGATATCCTTTTGAATCCGTAGCGGGCCAGTCTTTGATACAGAATCTCGGAACTATAAAATCATACCAGGATGAAGAAGACATGAAAATAATCAAATTTGAAGTGAAAATTGACAAAGATGCTGTATCCGGCACATATCCGCTCAAGGTTCTTCAGTATGAAGAAGGCAAGAAGGATGAATTCTCGGTTTCAACAAATATTAACATAGATGTCAGCAGCACGGAGAATGCTGAAGTGATATACATAGACAAGACAGAGCTCGTTCCGGGAAAGCAGACAGAAATAAGATTCACTATAAACAACGTCGGCTCAGCCCCCCTGAGAGATTTAAGATTCTCATGGACGAATGCAGACGATGTAATTCTGCCTGTAGGAAGCGATAACACAAAATACATAAAGTACATAGACGTCGGCGAAAGCGCGAATGTAACATACAATGTCATTGCAGACAGCAGTACGACGGCAGGTCTCTATAAGTTGGACCTCACTCTTGAATATGGGGTGTCCGGCACGATTGAAGAAAGGACATTATCGACAGTTGCTGGAATTTACGTAGGCGGAGGAACCGACTTTGACGTCGTCTTTTCAGATGAAAGTTCAGATGGAATGTCATTTACAATCGCAAACATCGGAAGCAATCCAGCATATTCCGTTTCCGTTTCCGTGCCAAGCCAGCAGGGATGGTCATCAAGCGGCAGCAGTTCGTCAATCATCGGAAACCTGAACAGCGGCGACTATACAATAATGACATTCCCTATAACGAGCAGCAGTTCGTCAAATTCCCTCCGAATTGTCATAGCGTACACAGATACAAAGGGGGAAAGAGTATCTCTGGAAAAGTCAATCTCTTTGGGAGATGCAGGCAATAGCCAGACCTTCGCGTTGCAGAACAATTCAGCTGGTTTTAACGGAACAGGAAACTATGCAAATTTCAGGGGCGCCGGTAGTAGGAACAGCGGCGGTATTGATTCTGTGCTCAGGTCAACCCCCAACATGACGATGGTCTATTACATAATCGCTGCAATTGCAGTGGCCATAATAGCAATAGCCGGAGGACTTTATTACAGAAAAAAGAGAGTCAAGAAAAAACGGGATTCCAAAAAAGGAAGTGAAAAATAAATGAAGACTAAAAAAAGCCTTAAGATGGCGGCCAGAATGGTCGTCCATAGCAGATTGAGAAGCTGGCTGACCATCATAGGCATAGTCATAGGCGTCGCATCAGTCATAACTATAGTCTCCATAAGCGACGGCATGTCAATCCGCATGCAGGAGCAATTCAACAGCTTCGGCAGTGATATAATTACCATAACTGCCGGATATTCGAGAGGCAACTCTGCATTCGGCTCTCCGGGCGGGGGACGGATGGTCTTCGGAGGCAGCCCCGGTGGAGGAGATACTGCCAGCAACAGCGCTGATACCCCCGTGCTGAACAGGCTTGATGTGCTGGCACTTCGGTTGGTATCGGAAATTCAATATATCAGTCCTTTGATATCAGGAAGAGCTGAAGTGTATTATGGCGGCAAAAGCGGTGAAATAAGCATAACGGGAGTTGACCCCCAGATCTGGAAATACATGACAACAGACGGGCTGGACTCCGGAAGGATGCTGGATGCAGCCGACTCAAACGTTGTTGTCATCGGCAACCGCCTTGCAACACAATATTTTGATAAGGAAATCGGGATAAATAAGATGATTACAATTGAGGGCAGCGCCTTTCGTGTTGTAGGTGTTCTTGAAGCGGGAACCGGGAACTCGATATATATGCCAATATCAACCGCATATTATATTCTTGATAAGACCGCTAACGAATACGACAGCATTGAAGTCAAACTGAAAGAAGAAATAGATACGACAGAAGAGATTGAAGCTGTGATAACAAAAATTGAAACCAAGATGAAAATTGAAAGGCATGTAACTGACAAAACCAAGGATTTCTCCGTTTCTTCGCCCACTCAGATGATAGAGAGGGTTACCGATATGTCCTCGACGCTGACCACATTCCTTACAGGAATTGCAGCAATATCGCTTCTTGTCGGCGCGGTCGGTGTTGCGAATACAATGTTTACATCGGTTCTTGAAAAAAGGAAAGATATTGGAATAATGAAGGCAATAGGCGCCAGAAATAAGGATATCATGATGATATTCCTTCTGAATGCGGGTCTCTTGGGGCTTACAGGCGGATTCATAGGAGTCCTAATAGGATACGCTATATCAGTAGTAATAACCTTAGTGCTCAGTACTCCAACAGTTATTAGCCCGCAGATGGTGGCAATTGCCCTGCTGATATCCATGATCACTGGAATTGTTGCAGGACTCATACCGGCATACAATGGCTCGAAACTAAATCCGGTAGATGCTTTGAGAAATGAATAGTTTTTCGGTTTTTTCCTTAACAAACCAAAAACGAATTAATATAGAACAGTTAATATTTTTACAGATTTAATTAGAATTTGAGTTTCATAACTGCGTATGCAGTTTGACGTGATGGAATGGACGAGAAGATTACCATCGACAGGAAAGTTTTCCGGTCTTTGTCATCGGATACGAAAATAGACATTCTAAAGAGTCTTGATGTAAAGAGAAAGATTCTATCTGAATTAGCTCAGGAACTCGGAATGTCCGTATCAACTGTCAAAGAGCATTTGGATGGTCTTGTAAAGGCCGGACTGATAAATCAGGTGGACGACGGGCACAAATGGAAGTATTATGAACTGACAAAAACCGGTAACGAGATTCTCCATCCCGGCTCAAAGAAATTCATGTTCATCCTTACAGCAGCACTAATTTCAATGGCTACACTTTTATATGACCTGTTCAGGCCTCTTATCCAGATTTTTGGAGAAAGTCAGTCTTTCGGTACAGGGACTTCTGAAATGATGCTTAAAGCGGCTCCTGAAATGGATAATATGATGGCAGAAGCTTCAAGAGCTGCAGGAGAAGCCGTGCCGTCCATGACTTCGGAGCATTTGGTTTCATCCGTTCCGTGGATGCATATTGGACTTATAATAATCATTGCTGTGATAATAGGTGCATGTTTGGTCTATCTTCTTCTGAACAGGAGATTGAAAGTGACTTCTATTTAAGTTTCTTTACTAATTTTAATCATTAATTAAGGGGTGATTTGAGATGATTTTATCAACTACTGAGACTATTGCCGGTAAGATCATAAAGGAGACACTCGGTCTTGTAAAAGGGAATACCGTAAGGGCAAAATGGTTCGGAAAGGACATAGTTGCGGGGCTACGGAACCTTATCGGCGGGGAAATCAATGAATATACTGAAATGATGACAGAATCCCGTAACCAGGCAATTGAGCGTATGACAGCCGACGCCAAAAAACTGAAAGCTGATGCTGTCGTGGGGGTGAAATTCATGACTTCACAAACAACGGCGGGTGCTGCGGAGTTCCTTGCATATGGAACTGCGGTTAAATTGGAAAAATGATATTATGATAAAGAAGAAATGTCCTGAATGCGGCTCAACTAACCTGACGTTAGACACGGGAGCCCATACAGGCAAATGGAAATGCAAGGACTGTGGATACTTCGGAGCATTTGTAATTGAAGAGGATGAATAAGCATTTAAACTATTACTCAAATTCTATTCTTATGAGAACAGAACACGAAAGACATTACACACCGGTATTTCCTATATAAGCTGTTTTTAGTTCTCATTATAGAGTTTAGTAATTACCTAATTATTTAGTTAATATGTAATCGGGTTTCATGATTGCGCATACAATCTGTCTCCGATTGAAGGTGATTATTGTGGAATATGTTAAAGACTTGAAATGGAAGAGGGGCATACAAGTGAAAGAACTTGTTTCAATGCTAGGGAACACGGGTTTCCAGAGCATTGAGCTTGGCCGTGCTGTAGAAGTCATTGTTAAAATGAAAAAGGCCGGTGCAAAGATATTCCTGACATTCACATCCAATATGGTCACATCAGGTCTGAGGGGATTGTTTGCACAATGCATCCGGTTAGGAATGGCCGATATAGTTGTCACGACTGTCGGAGGCATCGAAGAGGATATAATGAAAGCTTTCGGCGAGAAATTTGTTATCGGGGATTTCCATTCTGATGATGTAGGACTTAACGAACAGGGTGTGAACAGGGTAGGCAACATCTTCATTACGAATGAAAGTTATTCGAAATTCGAGAGTATTCTGCTCCCCATTCTTGATAAACTTTATGAAAAGAAGAAGCGGTGGGCGGTGTCTGAAATATTCAGGGAGATAGGCCTCATGATTAATGACGAGGATTCCATTCTTTATCAGGCAGCAAAGAATGACGTTCCTATATTCTGCCCGGCTGTTACGGATGGAGCATTCGGCTTCCACCTGTTCATGTACCAGCAGGATCATGACGATTTCATAGTTGACGTTGTAAGGGATTTCAAGAACATAGTCAATGCAACCAGCTATGATGATAAAAAGGGTGGAATCTGTCTTGGGGGAAGCATATCCAAGCACCATGCAATTTTCATCTCGTTATTGAAAGGGGGTCTGGATTATGCAGTGTACATGACCACATCGCACCAGACTTCAGGAAGCATGTCAGGCGCGACTACAAATGAAGGAAAATCATGGGGTAAGATAAAGGATGATTCTGATGCAGCAACTGTTAATGGCGATGTTTCCATTACCTTCCCGCTTGCCATGATTTCGTCAATGGAGAATTTATCTGATGAAGGTTTAATCAAATGTGAATAGTTGCTATCAAATGCGCATTTCATATTGAGCTAATCAAAGGCACTTGAACAATATAACATCCTTAAGGAATTTTCAGATATAGTTTCATACAGTTTAAAAACAAATTTTGAGGTCGGGAAGGTTCTGGAAGAGAACACAGATTGTATGTTCACTCTTCATTTTATCCGCAGTCTCGGTGAGATAAAGGATAAGAAAAGAGTATGGTTTGCTGCACAGGCATGGGATCTAGAAGAGATTAAAATGCTTTTTTCTCAGGGAGTATCAAATTTTATTGTAGATAATGAAAATGATTTGAATCTCCTTCTCGGAAATCTTGATGGGAAAAAGATAAACCTTCTTCTTAGAATGAGGTTCAAAGAACATCACATTAAAACGGGAAAACATTTCGTTTACGGGATGTATTCTCACCAGATAAACAGGCTCATTCCCAAGCTTAGAAAAAACAGAAATATAGAAGAACTGGGAATCCATTTCCACAGGATAACACAGAATATAAGCGAATGGATGTTAAAATATGAACTTGAAAACAGCCTTTCAGAAGAAACTGTCAATCTTCTGGATATTGTCAATATAGGCGGAGGCATACCGGGAAAATACAAAAACTTCCGTGCAGAGGTTTTGAAAAACATATTTTCAGAAATCGAGATCCTGAAAAAATGGTTAAATGAAAAGGGAATAAAGATGATAATTGAGCCGGGAAGATTCATATGCGCTCCCGCTGTAAAGCTTGAAACAACAATAAAAAATATTTATGACAACAACATTGTTGTTGATTGTTCTGTATATAACTCGGATACCGATGCATTCGTCTCTAACCTTAGACTACTTGTTGAAGGTGAGTTAGAAAAAGGCCAGTCATATACAATAAAAGGCTGCGTTCCGTGTGCAATGGACATCTTCAGGTACGATGTAAAACTAAAAAATCCTAAAATCAGGGATAAGATAGTTTTTCTGAATGCAGGAGCATATAACTTCTCTACAGATTTCTGCAAACTAGAGAAACTGGAGACGGTTATTGTTGATTAGATATTAACAGTATCGAGTCTTTGTTGAGGTTCGTCCGACCTAAAGGTTCCTTCATCTTTCATTTCAAACCGGCTTCTCTTTAATAACTTTTTCATCGGTACTTCGGAACGAAATTCCTTTTTAGAAATATCATTATCTTCATTTTCATCAATCGCGGAACCCAGACATTTCCATTTTCCATTTTTTTGGATTCCGACTTCAAAGCCGAATATCTTATATTTTGTCAAAGTAGTATTTTCATCTAGAATAACTATACGATGAGGACAACTATATGATGTCGTCCATCTTTTTTCTTTGGGATTAAAGTAGGAAGATATCCTTCCGGGAACAATTCGCCCTCCGATATTAAGATCAATTTCATAAAATTTTCTGTTCATTGAAGGTACTTTGCACCAATCCATTAAACCGCTGTAGAATGTTTCATAATTTTTCTTTTTAACAGAATTCTGGTATTTCTCAATTCCACCAAAAGATAATAATAGGAATAAAGGTATACCTAAATATAACATCTTGGTTTTCAGGGGTTTTCGTCTGAAGGAAGAATATAAATTCTTACCATAACACCTTAGATGATTAATGTAATTACTTTTCATCATATTTCTTTAATAAATATATTTATATTACTAACTACAGAGTGGTATTAATACTATACAATCATCATAGAATAATGCCCTTTATTTAAAATTTATTTTCAATCCTATTACACGGTGATAGGTTTGTCCGAGTTTTCCGAAGAAGAGCAGAAGGTTCTGAGTCCCTTTTTCACTAATATGGATAGCCATATTTTTGCTTTAAGGAATTTGCCGGAAGTCGTCAAAGGGGCTTTATTCTCCAGATACAGCCGCTCTCCGCATAGCCTCAGAAGAATTCTTCTTGATGAATTCATAAACAAGCCCGAAATGGGCTTTTCTGACATCGTGACCCAGAAAGAAGATGACAACCAGATTATTGCAACACAGAAAGCAGAGAAATTCTATGACAGAATTCTTGTAGGATTTGGCGACGATTCCGTTGCGGAGCTCGGAGGAGCCCACATCGCGGTCGAATGCATATCAAACATCGCGACCAAGATAATCGAGGATTCAAGGATCGGACTCTCTCCCCTTGAAAAATCGACACGCTATGTCCTCTTCAATGAAAAGGTTGACGGAAAATACAGATATTACAGGGACCCTCTTATCATGCAGTCCGAATTCAAGGACATCTACATTAAGACATGCAACATGCTTTTTGATGTTTATTCCGAGCTCATAAACCCCATGAAATCTTATTTCATGAACAAATATCCCAAGGATCCTGAAACAACCGAAAGGGCTTATCTCAGCACAATAAATGCCAAGACGTGCGATGTCCTTAGGAATATCCTTCCGGCCTCAACCCTTACGAATGTCGGCCTTTTCGGGAATGGGAGGGCGTTCGAATACCTTCTCACAAAAATGAGCTGCAGTGAACTGACGGAGATAAAACATCTTGCTGAAAAGATGCAGCACGAGCTTTCAAAGGTCGTACCTTCTTTTGTGAAAAGGGTTTATGATAAGCACGGCGATGAATTCCGCAAATTTGTCAAGAACACGGAAACGGAGCTGAAAAATGTTCCTGTAAAAATTGATACAGATAATAAAAGAAAACATTATGATCTTGAACTTGTCTATTATGATGAGGAAGCGGAGGATAAGATAGTTTCATTCATTCTTTATGAACTTACGGGAAAACCTTTGTCAGTTATAAAAGAGGCCGTAGAATCTATGCCCCACCTCCAGAAATCAGATATAATAGGTGCTTACCTTAAGAGGAGGGAAAACAGAAGACATAAACCCGGAAGGGCGTTTGAGAATGTTTACTATAGCTTTGACATACTTGCAAACTTCGGCGTTTTCAGGGATCTTCAGCGCCACAGGATTCTGACCCAGTTAAAACAGCCCCTGACGACTGATTACGGATATGATGTCCCTCCCGAGATAGTGGAAGCAGGGTTTTCGGATGATTACGTTATTGCAATGGAAAAGGCAAAAGAAGCTTTTGAGAAGATTCGTATTACGATGCCCGGGCAGGCCCAGTACGTGGTTCCGCTTGGTTATAAGATGAGATGGTACTTCACAATGAACCTCCGTGAAGCGTATCATCTGATTGAGCTCAGAAGCGGCCGGCAGGGGCATATAGATTACAGGAGAATAGCCCAAAGCATGTATGCACTTATTAAAGAAGTTCACCCACTTTTAGTTAAACACATGAAATTTGTCGACATGAAAGATTATGATCTTGAAAGGCTTGATGCCGAAAAGCGTATAGATAAAAAAATTGAGATGGTAAATAAAAAATGGGAAAACTAAATTGGAGGGAGTTAGTTAGATGTTTAAAAAAACCCTATCAGAGGTCGATGAAAAGATATTTGAAGCAGTGGTTAATGAGACCAACAGATTAAATAATAATCTTGAGCTAATACCATCAGAAAATTACCCAAGCAAGGCTGTTTTAGAAGCTCTTGGCTCTGTTCTTAATGTCAAGTATTCAGAAGGTTATCCGGGGAAAAGATATTACGGGGGAAATGAGTTTACTGATGTTGTTGAAAGTATAACACAGGAAAGGGCAAAGAAACTTTTTGGTGTTGACCATGCAAATGTGCAGCCGTATTCAGGGAGCCCTGCAAACATGGCAGTATATTTTGCAATATGTGAACCGGGAGACACTGTAATGGGCATGAACCTATTATTCGGAGGACATCTCACACATGGATGGAAAGTGAATTTTTCCGCCAAGTTTTATAATTCTGTTCAATATCAGACAGATGAAAATGGTTTTTTGGATTATGATGAAATTGAAAAAATGGCAAAAGAACATAAACCGAAAATCATATTCTGCGGATCAACCGCATATCCGCGTTTGTATGATTTTAAACGTCTTGGAGAAATTGCTCATGAATATGACGGGTACTTTGTTGCAGATATTGCTCACGAAGTAGGCCTTATTGCCGCAGGTGCAATACCCGGTCCCCAGGGACATGCCGATGTCATTTCAAGTACAACACATAAAACTCTGCGGGGACCGAGGGCAGGAATACTGCTTTGTAATGGAAATCCTTCAAACCCTCTAAAACCGTGTGAAAAAACAAGGGAGAACCTTCCGTCGTTAATTGACAGGGCAATCTTTCCCGGACTTCAGGGAGGACCTCATATTAATTGTATAGCTGCTATCGGTGTTGCTTTGCATGAGGCAATGAAGCCCGAATTTAAAACATACGCTAATCAGATACTAAAAAACGCCAAGATTCTGGCTTCTTCTTTGATGGAGAATGGGTTTGATCTTGTAACAGGAGGAACTGAAAACCATCTTATGCTCATCGATCTCAGAAAAAGTGATATCAAGGGAAGGGAATTTGAAAGTGCACTCGATAAGGCCGGAATCACTACAAATAAGAATGCTGTGCCTTTTGACGACAGGAAGCCTTATGATCCATCAGGTATAAGACTTGGAACGCCGATAGTTACGACAAGAGGTATGAAAGAATCTGAAATGAAGTACATTGCTAATCTTATTGCAAAGGTCTATAAAAACACACAAAATGAATCGGATCTTCTCAAGATAAGGGATGAAGTAAGAGAATTATGTAAGCAATATCCTGTTTATAGATGATATTTTCAAAAGGGTTCCCGATTTATTCCTGATTTCTTAACATTCTCATTCCTTAGAACAAGATAATTTGATAGAATGATAATTGATCCACCAATCATTACGTTTAGTCCTATTATCTGACCTAATACCACACTTGCAAGGATTCCCGCAACAACAGGCTCAAGAAGAAATATTATTCCGGAAGTTGAAGCCGGAACCTTTTTTGCACCATAATAATACAGGAGATGGGAGAAAAGAATAGTTCCGATTGCATATAAGAAAAGGTATATCCAGATATCAATACTTTGAATAAAAGAAAGTCTTGAAAATGAAATATCACCAACAAAGAAGACAAATAGCGGATAGAATAATGCAAGATATATCAAATTAAAGAGATAATAACCGAATTTGGTCGTAACGGGGTGATAATCCCTTTTTCCTGCAACTCTCCCAAGAATAATCCAGAGAGAAATAATAAGGCCGCCTATTGTTGAAAGCATAATACCTAGTATACTGATATTGTTTAGATTAGCTGAAAGAGGATTTACGACAATAATTACTCCGATTATGACAAGAAAGGTCGAGAAATATTTTATTTTTGATATGTGCTCTTTTAGAAAAACTTTGCTGATTAGGACAGTCCAAAGAGGTTGTGTATAGAGAAGAAGCACGACAACCGCAACCGGAACTCCGAGAACAACAGGCAGGAATTCGGTGAAATTTGCAATGAATGCAAGAAGCCCGTATGTCGCAAAAAATCTGAACATGGATTTTTTAATTCTGCACTCTTTTTTGAAAATAATAAAAGGCAGAAGCAGGAAAATAAACAGACCGTGGAGAAATGATATTTCGTAGAATGATAGACCCATTTCAGAGAAGAACCCAGCACCAAATACGACTAGACCCGAAAGAATAGCAGCAAATATAACCATCCAATATTCTTTTTCCATAAGAATAGTTCTATTAAATGATTAAAAAATATCATTTATCTCTTTTTCTCATGTTTCTTTATAGCCAAACCTACATATTTTCCAAGATTATCATCCGGGTGTCTTTTAAAACTACAAACAAGTCCTTCTCTTTCACCTCTCGGAAAACCTAATCCGATTATGGGTCCGTTATATGATGTGCTGTTTTTGATTTCATCAACAAATCTTCTTCCTTCAGCTTTTTCAGTGCCATAATAACAAAGAACTGCGGTTGGTTTTTGTGTGTTGGCACAATTTAAACCTGTTTCTATATCACTAGCTTCAGTTACTTTATAATCGCTATTTTTCAATCTTGAACTCATGTCAAGAGCTACAACGGCGTCTGTGCAGTATAATAATATCTTTTTTCCGTGCATTTTAATAACCTTATCACTTTCAAGTCGTTATAAATAATGAAATTAGATATAAAAAGGTATCGTTAGCGTTCAATATCAACTTATTATACGATGCAATTCCAATTACTCTTTATAATGAAAAGCCACATATACATGATTCTGGCGGCAATTTGCCTTGGTACAATCGGCGTTCTCGTAAAATTGATAGGCAATAATGTCCATTTTATGACATTGAACTTCTATCGTGTGTTTTTTGGTTTTATCTTCCTTTTGATAACCGTTCCTTTAATTGACAAAAATGTTTTTCATATTTCGAAAAAGGATGTAAAGGACTATTTTTTTATCGGGGCTGTTTTCGCAATAGCTTTATCATTATACACAACTGCTAATCTTTTTGCTCCAATACAGAATGTAGTTCTGATAAATTATATTTATCCTTTCTTTGTCCTTGGTTTTGCCTATTTCCTTCTGAAAGAAAGAATAACGAAGACAAAAATTATCACACTTATTATTGCGGTCACAGGTCTCGCAATTATAAACCCGTTCCAGTTCGGGTCTTACAGTCTTGGGAATTTTTTATCATTTGTAGGTGCGTTCTTCTATGCAATCCTTATAACCGAGATGAGAAAAGAGGACAAAACCCATACCATAGGTGATGTCTTCTGGTTCTTGCTTTTTGGCTCATTAATATTGTTACCGTTCCCTTTCATTTTCGGTTTTGGAAATATAACAGCTATTTTTGTTTATGTTGTACTTTTGGGAGTCGTTTCAACGGGCCTTGCCTATCTCATGTACAATATGGCTCTTGAACACATGGAAGCAGAAACCTGCAGTATAATAGCTACGATAATAACACCAATAATTTCCATAATTCTTGCAGTGTTTATAATTTCCGAGTATGTTGATTGGAGAATCATAATAGGCGGTGTTTTATTGATTATGGCTGGAATTTATCTTGAAACACATAACAAGAAACTGAAGAAAGAAAAGTAACTTAATTTAAATCTCTCGTCACTAACACCTCTTATGAAAAAAGTTATAATTGTTCCCACATCACACATCGCGGAGCAGTCCATCAGAAAAATAAAGGAAGTGATTGAAAAGGAAAAACCTGACTGCATTGCCGTCGAATTAGATGCAATAAGATACAAAGCCCTGAAAGAGGAGCAAAAAGGTTCGTCTCTTGCTTCCATAAAGGACATGGGTTTCGCAACTTATCTGATTTTCTTTCTTCTGAAATATCTGCAGAAAAAGCTTGGTGGAATGGTCGGTATAGTACCAGGTTCAGATATGCTGGCGGCAGTCGATTCTGCAAAAGAAAATAAGATAAATGTTGCATTTATTGATCTTGACATAAGAATGACTGCATACAAATTCAAGACAGAGATTCCTTTTAGAGAGAAACTGAAAATGATAAAATATGTAATAGCAACCACATTTCTGATAACTTTCGGGAAATACCTTCCTTTCAGAAAATCTGAAAAGGGTATCGATCTTACAAAAGTTCCTGAAAAAGACTTCATCAAGGAGGCTATGAATATATTCAAGGGACAATTTCCCAAATTGTATAAAATACTTCTCACTGACCGCAACAAATTCATGGCAAAAAATATTCTTTCAATAATTGGTCATTTTGATACACTCGTTGTTGTAATTGGCGCAGGCCACGAAGAAGGGATAAGGGAAATACTGACAAAGAAATCTAATGAACAAAAAAAGGTTAACGGGTAACCTTCATCTCTTTAACTTGTCTTAACAGTTCCGTTGCCTTCTTATCTTTTTCAAAATGCTCCCTGACGGGTTTTATGAGTTCATTTACATAGAAAGCTACCGAGTTTTTCAGGTCCAATGGATGGACATCTCCTTTTGAAAATGAGGATGATAGCCCGTCATAAGATGAGAACTCGACATTCCCCCCGAATTTCTCAGGACGTTCTATTTTAAACTCTTTGAATTTCTCAAAAACTATGTATCTGCAGTATTCCATGATTGGATTGTCTTCTACTTGTTTTTCAGGGCAATATGCCTTCTTTAATATCTTCCTCTTGATGTCTTCTTCGGTAT
>CAZKOV010000012.1:0-19029 GCA_964554465.1 uncultured archaeon | reverse complement strand
TCCCTGTTTTTGATTCAATCGCATAGACCTTCCCATCGTATGAAGGTATTATTATAAGATTTTCAAAACAGGCAGGGGAATTGATTATCCTGTCACCGGTCTTGAAAATCCATTTATATTCCCTTTTTTCCGGATCAAGACAATATAATATGCCGTCGAGAGCCCCGAAATAGATCAGGCCGTCCAGAACAAGGGCGCGACATAGTATGCTTCCCCCTCTTCCGAATTTCCATCCCCTCTCATGTTTTTTTGCCTTGATAACTTCTAAATCTTCTGAGGTTGCTTCAAAATTATCAAATGAGAATGAAAAATCCATGTTGATATTTTGAAAAGAAAATTAAAATGCTAATCATTATTCTGATTTTCATATATTGCCATTGGGTAGAAATGGAATTTGTTTACTCTGTACATCTGGAGCACGTTATAGTTGGTTATGACATCAGAGAATTTCTCTTTGAATTCTAATATTATTTCCCTGAATTCGGATGCATTTTTAACTTCCAGATTCACTTCAAGATCAAAATAACCTATCCCCTTGTTTGAAAACCATATGTTAGGGTGTCTTGTAATATACCAATCCAGTTCTTCTTCCCTTTTAGATGATAAGTTGTGTAATGTGAAGAGAACCTTATAATGCATTTGTTCCAGCTTTTCATCATTTAAAACAAGAGTATATCCCTGAATAATATTATTTTTTTCCAATTGTTTTATTCTCGAATTTACGGTATTTCTGGAAATATCAATTTTTTTGGCTATTTCCGAAGTGGATATTCTGGCATCGGTTGCAAGCAATTGTAATATTTTCTTATCTACTTCATCAAGTTTAAGTTTTTCAGGTTTTGATCCAAAAGTCAGGGGATTATCGAATTTTTTTATAGTCCTGTCATTTTGCTTTCTTTCTAAGAGATAATCCCTGGTATAAAAGCGTGCAAGTACCATTATATTTGTTTCCATCCTTGCAATAAAGTCCCCGAATTTTGTTTCTATTTCTTTTAGCTGATTATAAAGATGCAATGCACTGTTAGCAAGAATATTAAAGTTCATATCCCAATTTCCATCGGTTGAAGCGAACCATTCTATATACGGATGATTTTTTAAAAAAATCAGAATCTCATTCTCTTTTTCTTTATTCACGTTTCTCAGTCTTATTAGGATTTTATAGGGGGTAAACCCGAGTTTTGCCACATCCAGGACAGTGAGAAATTTCTGTATTACTTTGTTATCTATAAGTCTCTGGACCCTGTAAGCGACTACCTGCTTACTCATACCCGTTTTTTTTGCTATATCTGATAAAGAGGTTCTGGAATTGGCATCCAGTTCATATAGAATTTTTCTATCCCTTAAGTCCAATTTAAATGACATAACATAATAAATATACTAAAAACATATAAAATTACTATTTTTTTGACGCATTTTTTTGACAAAGGTTTAAAAATACTATAATGCATTTTATTGACATGTCTTCAATTAAAAACGGGAATGGCCAGAAATTTATTCTTAAAGGTTCTCCTTCCTATTATCAGTTAAAAAAAGAAAAGACTGGCCCCTTTACTTATCTTACAATATGCCTTTTAGGGGTTACCAGAGACGGAAAGAGAGCATGCAACAATAATTGTGTCTTTTGCAGTAACTGGGAAAGAGGAAAATTCCGTCTGAACGGAACAATCATACCAAAAGAAGATTTTGAAAATGTTATAAAAGCTTTTAAAATGCTAGGCGGAAAGCGGATTGTGACCATGGGTGATGGTGAGCCGCTTTACGGGGAAAATCTGGATTATATTATGGAAATAACAAAAATTGCGAGCAAAATGGATATTGGTATTACAATTTTCACTAACGGACGTCTATTGACAGAATCACTTCTCAGGGAATTCGATAAAATCAATAATGATGTGGTTTTCGTTGTAAATATCAACTCGCTTGATAAGCATACATATGAAAAAACGATACGTGTTCCCGGCTCATTTGATGGTATAATGGAAAATGCCAGATATTGGGCTCAGAGAAACGCGAGGTGTATAGAAATAACGGATGAAGGAATTGTCGCCCAGTTCGCAATAACAATGGTTTTGTCTATAGCAAATGAGGGGAGGATAGAAGAAATGAAAAGTTTTTCAGAAAAATGCAATGCAGCTTTTATCTGTACATCTCCAATGATGGCAGGAAGCGCTGTAAAGAACAGGCTTCTTATTGCACCAAAGATAGAAGATATTAGAAGACTTGAGCTCATTTCACACAGATGGTCGACAACATGTGGGCCCACTTCAAGAAATATCGGAGGCACATGCGGATACATACCGGGTTATGATTCGCATAAAAAATCCCATTCAGAACCAGGGGGTATTTCCTTCGATCTTTATGGAAATGCACGTCCCTGCGGTTATCTTTTAGAAGGGTTACCTTTCAATATAAAAGACAGGATTTCAACTGTCGATGAAGCTGTTAAAGCGCTTACCGAAATGCAAGAAATTGAAGATAAAATACTTACACGTATTTATGAAAAATTTGGTTTTGAGCCCTGTCCCATGAGACATGAAAAATTAGATGAAATAGAAGGATTTCTTCAAAACATAAAATCATTGAAAATCCTTAAGGCTAAACATTCTTGAAACATCACAAACTCGGTCGTATATTCAGATTTGTGTGTATACTCGCTCTTTGTCTCGTATTCCGATTTGGTATAATCGCTGAGGTCCAGCGTCTCGAAAGCCGCCGAATATTTATCTTCCGATTGGATAGTATCTATTGTATCCGCGCTCTTCTTCACTTCGGCTTCCCATGCTGCATAAGGAGCGTCTATTTTTGATATTACCTGAGAACTCGTACCAACTCTCCATAACTCTTCATGCGTATTTGCATCAATGGCATAAAGGTGGCAGTCCATCGATGCAAAATATAAAACATCCCCAGACTTAATCGGTGGATTCCATGCAGGTGCATTGGTTTTGAATCTCCATAACTCTTCTCCCTGAAGATTCAGGCAATAAAGATAACCGTTCTCACATCCCATATAGATTTTATCGTTGTATATTCTCGGTTCCACTCCCAGAAGGCTTCCCGTAGTGAACCTCCAGAGTTCCTGACCGTTTTTACTGATGGCGTAAAGAATCCCATCCCTGCTTTGATGATAGATAATGCCTTTGTGCATGATGGGCGAACAGGAATTACCGTATTTTCCCGCGCTGAACCTCCAGAGTTCCTGACCGTTGTTAACGTTTATCGCGTAGAGGAAGTTGTCGTTTGCCGCCATATAAACTATGTCATCATATACATGGAAAGGCGTCTCATTGAATATCTCCGCTCCTGCCTTGAACCTCCATATGACATTTCCTGTTTTCTTATTAAGGGCGTAATAATACTCGTCAAATGACGCTCCGAGAACCATGTTTTTATATACAGTCACGGGGCATGTTATCGAATTCCCCGTCTTAAACTTCCACACAAGCTCTCCATTACCCTCGGAAACTGCATATATGAATCCATCTCCTGAACCGAAATATGCAATGTCTTCGGAAAACGCGACTATACATCCCGCTATTTTTCCGCCCGTCTTAAACTTCCATATCAGTTTCCCTGTCTCAACGTCAACGGTGTGGATATAGCTGTCATAAGATCCTATATACACCTTTCCTTTCGAGAAAGTGGGTGAATTTGCAAAAATGATGCCGTCTGTCTTGTATCTCCAAAGCTCGTTCCCGGTTTTCGCATCAACTGCGTATAGATAATTATCAACCGACGCGAAGATGAGCCTGTTACCTACCATCAAAGGGATACTATGGATACTTCCCCCGTCCCCGATAGACCATGTCCTGTCAAACTTCTTCGCCTTCTTTATTTCAATATTATCTGTGACAGTCTCAAAATCCCCGAATCCGAATTCCATATTCGTTAATTCGATAAAAGGCTTAAAAAACGACCTTCACCAATAATCTACTATGCTCTACAAAAGAAGGAAGTGGTTCAGGAAATATGAGGAGAGCATAGGTAAAACCTTTGCAAAATTAGGCCTTTCTCCTAATCAATGGACTATTATTTCCCTTATTTTGGCATGTGCGGCGTTCTATTCAATTATAACACAGAACTTCCTTGAAGCTGCTGTTCTTATTATAATAACAGCATTCCTTGACGTTGTGGATGGATGCGTGGCCAGAACGACAGGAAAGGTCAGTAAAAAGGGGGCTTATCTTGATACAATAGTAGACAGGTACGTGGAATTTTTGATAATATTTGGCCTGTTTTTCGTGCCCCTACCGGCATTCTACATATCTGCTCAGGCCTGGTTGTTACTGTATCTTTTCGGATCTCTGATGACCTCTTATACAAAAGCAGCTGCATCATTAAAAGGTGTTGTGAAAGATGAGCTTAAAGGAGGACTTCTTGAAAGAGCTGAAAGGATGGTAATATTATTTATTGGAATAGTGCTTGCAATATTCAACTTCCGATATTTAGTATATATAATAGCACTTCTTGCTATATTATCTAATATAAGTGCTTTGCAGAGAATAAAAAAAGTGTGGAAAAAATAGAAAATTATTTTTGTAAGGAACGAAATGCTTTGTATAAACCTACTAAGCCACTAGCTATATTTGTTGGAGTATATCCGAAATTTTGTTGATAAAGAGATAAAGGTACATTTATGGAACTGTTACAGTTTGCAGTTACTCCAAGAGGTTTCAATTCGTCCAATCTTGCGAATGATGGGATTGGTAGTAATATTGTCATTAATTCACCTTAATATTAACTCAATAGTAATAAATTAGATTGTATATTTATATACTTTTCGGTAGTAAAAGCAATAAAAAGAATGAAAATCAGAGGTCAGATCTTCTTTATTATGCCGGGCATGGGTTCATAACATATGCCTTCATTGAGAAGGTCATTTATGACGGCTTCTATATCGGTGTCCTGCCCTTTTATCTTGCCGAGGAGTTCCTTGTATTTTATGCCGTCTGAAGAGACTTCTATTATCTTCATTATCTGCTTCCTGAGTTCAAGGCGGTCGTCCACGGGTTCCTCGGATTTGTTTAAAGACAGCTTTAACCAGTATTCCTTTATGTCAGAATAGTTTTTCTTTACGTATTCGATGAGATTATTCTCGTCCCTGTATTTTTCTTTGAGCTTGCTGACGATTTCGCCTGTTTTCTTGACTCCCGCTATCTTTTCGGTTATCTGGAGGCGGATAAGCATCTCTTCGTGAGGATTTATTTTTTTGATGAACTCGGGCATGATATACATTTCATCATTATATTCCCTCACTCTTCCTATAACATCGACTATTTCCCCCGCTTTTATCTTGTTAAGTATATCAAATGACATCATCGCCTTTTCAATCCTGTTTGCCTCCGATTCGTCAGTGCTTTTGGTCTCGAGAGGTTTGAATCCTTTTACCCGGATAGTCTCGGTTGAATCGTCAACCGTTATTGTACGGAAGTTCTCGTTCTCGGATGTGAACGTATCAACCACGGTCCCGGCAACTTCCACCCGGGAGATTTTTTCCCCGTAGAATGTAATGGTATAACTGGGTTCCATTCCTCCTTTTTTTACCCATCTGCCGTTGATAATATCCTTTATTCTAACCTTTCTCGCTGTCTGTCTTTCGACCATAAGAAATCCTTAGTAATAACGTAGTCTTGAAATCTTTTAAGTTTATAATAAGAACAAGAATACCGGTACGTTTAAACACGAAATAAAAAGACATAAATTTTACAATAAAGAACTCTTTTTTCCAAATATATTTGTTTTTTTATATGTGCAAGATATGCATATTGTAGTTTTTACGAAAGATTTTTAAATATATCTATTATAGTATTGTGCATGAATAAAGACATAATCAAGCTGGATTCCAAGGATAAAAAGATACTTAAAATGCTTAAACAAGACTGCAAAATGTCCGTTAAAAATATAGCAAAGCAGATAAACAGTCCCATCACAACGGTTTATTCCAAGATAAAGAGGATGGAAAAAACGGGAGTTATAAAAGGTTACAGGGCAATACTGAACGACAAGAAAATGGGAGTCGATGTTACTGCTTTTGTCTGTATTTCCTGCATGCCCAGTCATTTAAAGGGGAGCGGCGAAGACAGGCTGAAAAGCGACATAAAAAACAATCTCATATGCAAAAGATTACTTGAAATACCTGAAATAGAGGAAATTCAGGTAGTTACAGGGCCATGGGATATAATAGCCAAAATAAAGGCTGAAAGCGTGGATATGGTAGGGGAAATAGCTTTTAATGAAATAAGAGGCATAGAAGGTGTCACAAACACACTCACTCTTGTCTCAATTGGTGACATAAAATCCTACTAGTGATCATTCCTTAGGTTTTTTCTTGCAAAACTGATATATCCTGTATGGAACACACCTTTTCCCTGTGGATGCGTTCCCTGAGCTTTAACCAGCATAGCCCTCGTCAGGTTCTCAAAGCTCTCCATATTACTGAATCCAATCTTTTTGCATTCAAGTACAAACGCCCTCATCTGCTCAACACCGGGAACATAAGAAACCAGCCATCCTCCGGGTTTTAAGGATTTAAAGGCAATTTTAACAGCTCTGAATGTCTCGGGCATATCAAGGGTGATCAGATCAAGATTTTTTTCATCGATTCCGTCAAAGATGTCCTTGTTTTTAATAGTCACGAACTTCTCGAGTCCCGCTTTCAGGATGTTCTTTGATGCAATCTCTGCATGTTCTTTACGGTTCTCATAGCTTACTACCCATCCTTCGGGCTTAACTAAATTCCCCAAATACGCAGCGAGAAAACCGGATCCAGCTCCTGCATCAACTATTTTATAGCCGCTGCAGACTCCTGTCATAGCCGAGATGAGAGCCATGTCCTTGATTGTTATAATCTGGGGACCTCTCCTCATCTTCTTGAAAAAGTCGGGATAAATTAAGTGGTGCATTGGATATTGTTGGATGAATAGAATATAAAAACGATTAATTTTTTATTGGTTTTAAAATTTTGAATTTAATTTTTTTTCTTTTGAGAAAGTCTGTTATATTCGTTTTGCAATCTTTACTTATGAATAATAGAGGTTGTGTGCAACATATGTACTCTGGGTCATCAGGCGTTATGCATTTTCTATTATATACATATGTACTATTAATTGTTGCGAGAGCGGGACGGGAATTCCCTTCACTTGCTTTTTTGTTTATCTTTCTTGGATTATGTGATCCGAAGGCAGGTACAAAATCAGGATAAAAACCAACAGAAAAAAATCTATAATTGAAACCGCTTCTATCTTTTTTTGTAAAATTTATATATGTGAAAATTGAATCTCTATTGTTCAATGCAGATTTTACATCATAACCCATTTTACGTAGAGTGGTTAGTAGTGAGCGTCTTTTATTGAAGTTTTTATATGAGATATTAGCATCTGTTGTATATTTACTATCAAGTATTATTACTTTAGCATCGTTAATCATGACAGTTTTTTAAATGCAAGAAATATAAAAGTGGGGCCACTGGGATCTTCGGCTCTGCTGGACAGGCTTTGCGTCCAGCAATTGCATTCGAACCCAGGTATACGGGTATCTCTTTATCATAAGGTATAAACCTTCAATATACCCTCATAACTCCAAAAATATCTTTTGAAAGTTTCTGGAGCCCGTTAGGATACCAAGCTACCTCATAGCCCCGATATTCATATTAATATAGGATAGATATTTTTAAGCATTTATAGAAAATGATACAATTAATCTATAGAGTAGCATTTTTATTGGTAGAGAATAAAATAATATCTATCTAGGTTTGGTGGAAGGATGAAACTGTTTGGGGGATCAGATTCTAAGAGAAAAGAAGACATCCAGAAGATAAAGGAAATAAGGGACATTGTTGATAATTCAGGAAGACCTGCACAGCCTCCGGTGAGATCTGATAATCCCGTACCACCAGTAACCAATAGAGAGATTATGCAACCAAGGCCACAGGTTCCGCAACCGAGAATACAGCCTCCGCCCCCAATGCCCCAGTCAAGACCTCCTGAACAGATGCGTCCTGCTCATGCAGGTGTATCACATAAAGCCACTTCACCGCCGCTTTTCATTAAGATAGAAAAATACAAAGAAATAGTAGACCAGATACACAAGCTTCGCTCACTTTCCTTAACGTTAAGAGACGCACTTGATGCCCTTTTCGAAATGGAAAGGGAACTCAGGAATGGTATGGAAATGGCCCAGAAAACGCTTGACAACTTCAATGCAACTCTTCTGCAGCTTGACGGAGCCCTTATAAGATCACAGGGTATACCTTCTTCCGATAACGAGGACGCAAAAGAACTTGAGGAATATGTAAGAGGGGTCTACAAGCAGGTCCAGAGACTCAAGACAGACATGAGAACGATAAGTCAGGACATCTGATTCTCGGAACAATTAAACGCTTAAATTAGAATAGTGTTAATATGATTAATTATCCCTGCGGGGGTAGCCAAGTGGTCAAAGGCGATAGAGTCATAAGCGTTTTTGAGCGCAGAGACCTTTCTGGTCGGTGACGTCAAGGCTCAAGACCTATTCACTTAGTGTGTTCGCGGGTTCGAATCCCACCCCCCGCATGAATTTTAAAATCGGAATAAATTTAAGATAATACAAGAAAATAATATAATGAAGTACGTGATTTCCGGAACAGGCCTGCTTTGTATGCCCATTTAATCAGAGAAAGAGCGATAAAGAAATATCTTTTTGGTCTCGATACGATTGTACAATCTTATAGAATGGATCCGGTAGAAAAGCTGAGAGCAGCATTAATCCGCACATATATTCCGGGATCTACATCATCTTCAGATGGCCGGTAATCCTGTCTATCTTTTCATCTTCCACAGGTCCTATCCCCAAAACGGTAACGGAGCCGGGATCAACCTGGGTATGCCCCGCATCATGTATATAGCAGGTCTTTATCTTTTGGGAATAACATTGTTTTTTGATTTGCTCCATTTCTTCCAGGGTCGAGACCTTGAGAACAACCTTCTTGGAACCTTCGATCTCCCATTCTTCCAATTCCTCTCTTGAAGCTTTCCTGTAGAGTTCAATTGCAGCATGAGCAACCTGTGCTGCTATCTTCCCCTTACCCATCTTGAGATTGGTTCGGACAACAAAAACCTGCTTCATAAAGAATAAGTGGATTGTTCAGAATTTAAGTTTTATTTTTGGGGACTAAAAATTCCAGAACTTCCACCAGACTTTCTCTTTCGGCTTCTCCGCCTTCTTTTTAGGAGCCTCCGGTTTTACGGTAGTTCCTGTTTTCGGCTGTTTGTTCATTTCATCTGAACATGTCCTGCATACAATCATGACGTTCGACTGTCTTTTGTCCGTGGAATCAGAGTTCTTGTATACAATCTGTGTCGGCATGCCGCGGACGGACATTCCGCACCGCTGGCATCTGTTATCGGATGCGCTGAGAAGGGATTTCCTATCATTCCTTGAGGTTTTCCTCATCCTGTTAGATATCTGAGAATATTTTTTATAATTCCGTCTCATGGCAAATAATTTGGTTACGCTCACTTAAATTAGATATATTTATATTTTCCATACTTATTTAGTTACATGTCCCTGTAGTCTAGACTGGTCAAGGATTCGAGCCTCTCGAGCTCGAGACCCGGGTTCAAACGAGCCTTTCTTTCCGGGAGCTGGCGCTTCCACAAAGAAAGTTTCGATCAAAAGAAGAATTAAATGGTTGAAAGCTCTGGAATTCCCGGCGGGGGCATATAAAAAATTTCATATTATTTTTCTAAAAGGGGAAGAAAATGACACAAATCAGAATAAAAGATGCCAAGGTAGGATTCGATCTTCCGAACATGGATAAGAATAAAGTCCACAAAGAGATGCAGGAGCAGTTCTTTAAGACGGGCTCCATTGATTCTGTTAAATATAAGGATTGTCATGCTAAGGGGATTATAATCGATGAAAACGGATTCATCTGCTTGCAGACGAGACCTAGCAATGCAAAAGACAATTGCAGCCAGATAGATGCAAGCTGGGGCTCTCATATAGAGGCAGGAGATACGACAATAACATCCGCGATGTATGAGAGCGCAAGAGAACTCTCTATCGCTACAACGGTGCTTGAAGAACAGTTCTTTTTTTCAATGCTCGAAAATCACCCCGATATATTATCAGAATTATCAATAACGCGCCAGATAGCCCATATCCGGAATTACTTTTCCGAAAGAATCCTGCCTGATGGTAAGAAATGGATTGAGCCCTGCGAATTGACTCTTTTCGTTTCATATTTCAAGGGAAAGTTCAGGCCGGATGTTAAAGACGGGGCCGGTTTGATATTCTACAATCTTGACACCCTGAAAAAGGAAATTGAAAAAAATCCAGAAAAATTCACAGGGGATATGAAATATATTGTTAAGAACTTCTCCCATCTTCTTATTCCTTATAAAGATTTACCGGGATTCAATCCCAACCCGGATTTCCAGTCGAACGAATTGGTGCAGTTGTATGATTTGAAAGGAAATCCGATTGAACCTAAGCAGAGAAAAGAGATTCATAAACCCATGAAAGAGGCATTTGAAAAGGGAGAGGCTGTCCCCTTTAAACACAGGCATGTAAGATTGATGCTCAGGAGACCTGACGGAACTTATTACCTGCAGCAGAGGTCCATATTGAAAAAGGAAAATCCTGGTCTTATCGACAAGCCCATAGGCGGGCATGTCGGCTTGGGCGATATATATGATTCGGCAATGATCCACGAATGCAACGATGAGCTTGGTATTGCCGCGGCTGCGCTGCCCGAAGAAGATTTCAATGCCGTTATCAAACACAGGCCCGAAATCTTGGAACATCAGGCAGTTTTAATGAAGATTGCCGTTATTGAAGATTATATATCAAAACGACAGATGAAAGGCGGGGAATTCTGGGAAGAACTCAATGATTCTGCCATTTATTTTGGATATTATAATGGCGTTATAAAATTCAAGGACGGGGAAACATCAGGAGTGGAGGTCCGAAGTATAGAGGAATTAAATAAGGAATTAAAAGATCATCCGGAAAAATACACTCTCGACCTCAAAGATCTCGTCGAGCTTCTGGAAAAAAGGGGAATAGTGAAATAATTAAACTAACCCACCGGCCTGAGAAAGCTTAATTGCCGGGCATGAACTGCATGAGTTCTTTTAACTGGTTTTTTCTTAATAACATGTTTTAAAGAACCTATTAAGGGCACTATTGACATGTATGGCTTAAATCCCCCGCCGTTGATATCATTGGTACCGAACAATTCCGGAAATATGTTTCTTCCGGATACGAATCCTATAAAGTCGGTATTACCTTTTAAATGAGAAAACAATTTTTGCGCAACGTTGTTTTCATTGTAAGAAAAGAACCAGCAATCCAAAAGGGTGTCTCCTTTTGGCAGAGGTGCATCAACCAGCTCATTATTTTCATAACGATGGTATAACATTGATGATATCATTCCATTAAAATATTTTGGGTCATTATCAATTGATGTGTCACGAACTTTTATTAGGGATTTCTTTCTAAAGAAAAAAAGCGGATGTTTTATTCCCTTTTCTCTATGGAAATACAAATCACCACTCCCTATAAGATCAGAAACGTCAGAAGTTGAGTGAGGTATTAAATACTTAAAATTGATACACGTACTATCATTATAAGTAAACAAACTCCTTTTTATCATATTTGATAGTTAAAAGCCGGATATTATATTAGTATGCTATTTTAGTTTTTCCTTTATATTTTTCAGGAAAAGAAGGCAGTTTTTGTAAAAGTCTTCCAATATTCCGTTATTATCTATAAAGAAATCTGCCCGATTTATTATCTCATCAATCGCCTTCTCTGTCACTTTCTCTTCAATCTTCATGAACTCTTCAAATGTCATCCGCGATTCTCCCTTATCCCCGCGCTTGATTATTCTTTCATACCTTTTCTCCACGTCACACATTATGTAAACTAGGATGAAATTGTCCCGGTATTTATTTTTCATATATTCCAGTTCTTCCCTGAACCTCATTCCCGTGATGCAGTAATTCCCTTCTGCAATTTTTTTACTGAGTATCTTGGCAAACACGTCATTTCCTTCCTCTTTCCTTTTTTTCATTGCAGCATTTATGAGATTCTCTCTGTTAATTTCCAATCCCCTTTCCTCAAGTAAAGGGTAGATCCCGTCCTTGGAAAATTCCAATATCCTGAAGTTATAATTCTCTTTCAGATAATTAGCGAACGTGTCCTTTCCGGATCCCCTTTTCCCGGTTACTGCTATAATAATCATAACATATTGTTAGCGGCAAACTTATAAATCCGAGGTCGCAATCTTATTTGTTATGATAAGCATACTGGTATGCAATGAAAAGGGGAAGGAAGAGTGTAACACGATAGAAAAACTGGACCTGAAAAGCAAGAATATAGTCTGGCTTGACAGCGAAAACCCCACCCCGGAAGAAAGGGAACAGATAGCAAAGGCTCTTGACATTGACATGGATGAAATCATAGACTCGCTTGACCAGGAAGAGCATGCAAGGGTAGAAGTAGAAGATGACTATGTTTCCATAATTTACAGCGTCCCTTTCATCGAGGACGGAGATATGGAAACCTCTTCGTTTGGAATATTCATTAAGAACAAAGTGGTAATGACTCTCCACAGGAATAACGTAAGGGCTCTCGAGAAATTTGAAAAAACGTTTATGCGCACAAAAAACGGCTTCAGGAAAAAGCTTACTTCCAATACTTATTTTTTCATCTCCAACATGATTGAAACCATAAACAAGGATTATCTTAAGACGCTGAATTCCATTGATGAGAGGATCGAGGATCTCAATACCGCTATTTTCAGTAATCCCAAGGAAGAGCATATCCATGAAATATTGAGACATAAGAAAACTCTCGTCTATTTTAACAGGGCCCTCCTTGCAAACAAAGACGTCCTCATGCTGATAAAACGCGGATATCTTCCCCATATGAAGGAAGAAGACATAGATAATTTTGACGATCTTTACAGTGATGTCCTCCAGTTAATAGATATGACGACGACATACAAGGAACTTATAAACAGTACGATGAATCTCTATCATTCGTCAATTTCAAACGCGATGAACGTAACGATGAAAAAACTGACGATACTCGCTGTAATCTTCGTCGTACCGACCCTCATCTCTGGTATCTACGGCATGAACTTCTCATGGATGCCCCTTCTCTCCGATCCCCTCGGTTTCTATTATTCTTTGATTATCATGGTTGTTTTGATTTTCCTTCTTGCTGTTTATGTGAAAAGGAATAACTTGTAAGAATATTTCCTAATCTATCCCATTCTTAAAATTTTGATTGAATGCTTATTTATGAGAAATGCAATGAAACATTTGGTGGATAAATATTTTTCCCAAATAGCAATACAATTTACTGATTATTCTATTATTGATAATGCAACTCATGATGCAGCAAATTTGGTTCTTGAGATTCCGCTTAAAATGTGTTATGAATATTCCCGATTAATGGGAAAGGGAAGTATTATGCCGCGAGATGGAGCCCGATTCTGGAAAGATACCGCACTTGGCTCAAGACTGAAAGAATCGGAAAAACGAATTGAATATGAACATGCAAACCTTAATGATATTCTTGAGTATCTTGAAGGAAATGTTATAGTGGAAATGAAAAGATATCGCAGTATAGTCGAGATGGATGTAATGGAAGAGCCTGAAATGGTTCAAGATTAATTATTTGATTCCGGCCCGAAAATAAAAGACTTCACGCTTTCTAATCATTATGGGAGGTTTAGCTGAAAGATTCAATCCTGATAAAGAAGCTCTTGGCATTGCCTCAGGCAACAGTATTTATGTATGGGCTTATGACAGGCCTCAATGCGTTGCCCGGCGTCCCAGAAAGGTCAGCAGTATAGAAGTTCACAACGAATCGTTACTTGATGCAGGAAATTATAATGGTGTAAGAGATACTTTGACCGGAGAAATAAGATATGGCCCTTTCCAGTCATGGAATAATATCAGGGATCACAAAGATACCCTTTTTGGTACAGTCAATACAAAAAATCCTCAGTTCTACGGCGTATGGGACGTCAAATCCATGGAAAGGGTAAGAAAAAGGAACGGGCGGACAATACTTCTCGGCTCCGGCTCCTCTCTGATGGATAGCGGAGAGTATATAACAGACGAGGAATTCAGAGAGCATCATTGGCACGGAACCCCCATACTTAAGAGAGATGCAGACATATATGACGCTTTACAGAATGTGCCTCTGACATCTGGGAGTTTTGTTGACAGATTTAGTGCAGTTATTCCATGTGAAGACGGTATATTGACAGCAGCAAGTGATGAAGTCGATAAAAGAACAAGAACCGGAATCAGCCTCGCGAAGCCGTTCGACTCAGCAACCGTATTATACATGCTTGACTCAGATATTTACCAGTTATGGAATCAGTTTTCGGATTTGAGCTCCAAATACAGCTATTCACATGCAAACAGGAAAGATGTATGGGAGCAATTCAGGGAAATGTTCATCAAGCATAAAGACAGCTTTCCCAAAGGTTTCAGCTATATCAGGGAGGAAATTGACGACGGGATATATGCAAGGCCGGTAAAAATAGAGCCGCTGCCATTTGAAGAGGCATGCAGGAGATACCGCTTCGCGTTCAGAGGCTTCCGGGAGGCTCCTGTCAATTCAAGAACGAGGGAAGGATTCCATCTGATACCGATTCTGCGGCATGCATCGATATTCCTGCTGTTTCATCATTATAAGAAAAACAGGATACAGGCACTGGCTGATATGAACGATGCAATACTGGTGGGTGGAAGGTCGAAAAGACTGGAGATAGCGGATTCAAAACTTCAGAAAGAAGGGCAGAACATCCTCTACGAGTTCAGCCATCCGATAAACTCCATGGTGAAAATACCTATAGAAGTGTACAATGAAGGAATCAGGCAGAAAATCCTAAAAGATATGGGAAGGAGAGCTTATTTTGCAAGAAACAGAGTGTATGTTCCTTTAAAAATCGCGGTAGGATATTAATTTAATGAATGATTATGTGAGGTGTCTTATGGATAATTTCGATGTAAAGATATGCCAGAGCTGCGGCATGCCGATGAAGAAGGAAGATGACTTCGGGACCGACAAAGACGGTCTGGAGAGCACCGACTACTGTAAATTCTGCTTCCAGAAAGGGAAGTTCACCGATGAGGGCATAACGATGGAAGAGAAGATCGAGAAGAACGTGGAAATCTCAAAGAAGATGGGCTTTCCGGAAGGGCAGGCGCGGTCAATGGCGGAAGACATAATACCCAACCTGAGAAGATGGAAGAAAGACAAAGAGTGAATTAATTAAAAGGATATAAAAAAGGAATTATTTTTTGTTGGTTTTCTTGACTTCCTTTTTTCCTGAAGGCTGCTTCTTGCTTATCCATTTAACCTTCTTCGGATCCCTTTTAAGGTTCCAGTTCTTCTGGCACTTGGATGAACAGAAGTAGAAGATTGTTCCGTCTGTCTTTACGAACATCTTGCCTGCTCCTTTTGAAAGGTTATTATTGCAGAACGAACATTTCATTTTTATCTACCTCTTCTTCCCATGCCGCCAACAGATTCCATCTCCGTCTCTTTGACTATAATGACATCGCCTTTGATGACCGGTCCGGAGACATTCCTTGTAAGAACCTTTCCCGTGTCGGGACCTTCGAGAATCTTGCATCTGACCCTGGTAACCCCTTTCAAGCCTATCCTTTCCATTACCTGAAGTATTTCTGCTGGGAATGCCATTGATTACACCTTATTTCTTGAGCGCGGCGATCTTTGCATTTATGTCAGCGACATTTTTCTTTGCACCGCCCTCTTCCTCTATCGATATGGCACCCGTGGGTACCTCGAGTCCCGCAGCCTTTCCGAGTTCTGCTTTTGAAGGAACATAAGTGTATGTTATCTTCTTTTCATCGCATATGACGGGAACATGCATTAGAATCTCTTCAGGGCTCACGTCCTCTGCCATAATGACCAGTTTCGACAAACCCCTTTCGATGCTCTTCGTGGTCTCGTTGACGCCTTTCCTGATCTTTCCCGTACTCACTGCCATCTGAACTGCTTCGTATATCTTGTCAGTGAGTTGTGGGGGTACTTCATACTTGACAAAACCTGCTGCCATATTCATCCCTCCTAAGTCATTGGTCTATAGCAATTAGATAATATCTCAATAATTAACTATATAAAGGTTTATAAAAAAGTGTGGTTTTTTACAGGAAAGCCTCTATATAAGCCGCTATAAGTATGAGGAAAACCCCTACAGAGAGAAGAAGAAGACAATCGAAGAAAATCTTCTTGATTATTTCAATATTATGCCGCCTGATGAGGGAAGCGGATATGATTCCTCCCGACATTCCGGCAAACAGATATCCTGCTATTTCCGGAAGCCCGTGGGGAAGGAAAGATAAAGCGACTACCGGGATGTGTGTTATGTTTTCAGCTAAATAGCCTATATATACCCCCAGTATCGATGCATTCCATACGATGATGAAGACCGCTCCTGCCCCGTATAACAGGGAGAAAACAAAAGCAAACGCGAGGACTTTCAGATTGTTTATGAATATCGTGAAAAAAGCGTTTGTGGGGTTTGCCACTATCGCGCCTGTGAAAAGCTCCGTGAGATACGAAGTGCCCTTAATTATAAGGTTGCCCGATACGGATCCCTGAAGTTCGTTTATCTTCAGTAACTGTATCTGGAATACCTGCTCGGGCAGTATAAAAGACCATAAGGCGTATGCCATTGTTATCCCCAGAAAGGTGAACAGGAAAAACAACATATCGTACATATGCCTTTCGAGTATGTTTTTCTCAGTGTAATGATGCCTGATTTCATCCTCCTCTATTTTTTCCTCCTTCTTGAGGGCATACGTTATCAGATAGACCAGCGGTATTACTGTAAACACGACGGAAAAAATGCCCGTAAGGCTGAAAACCTGTCCCGAACCAAAATTAATCTCATAACCCAGCTGGAGGCTCACGAATATGGCAACGGATGTTATAATAAAAGACCATATGAATGCAAGATGGGGACTCTTAGAAATCTCCTTGAAATTCAGAACGGATTCCAGCATAGTAAATTATTATTTGAGCCCGTTTATATCGTTTTTACTATTCATCTTCTTCCAGTAAACCCTTTTCTTTGATGGCACAGGGAGAACCGCCGGCATGCCACGACAATCTCGGACGTGCCTGAACTGGATATATCCTTTCGGAGTTATCATCAAGTATTATGGCTGCTCCCTTCATTCTCGGAAGGTCATTGATATAATCCTGAATATCTCCGAGCATGTATGTCTGCATGATAGAACTGAGAGCCGTTATATCCTTTTCGGAAGTCAGCCTGTGCGACATGATCAGATCCGACTGGGACAATGCATCCGTATGTAGCTTGTTGGGCATCTGGGTTATGAAAAGGAGGGATATCCCCGGTTCCCTGCCTTCCTTGACAAGAGTCAGAAGAGGTCCCGAAGCCGCGGTCTCGCCTTCAGCAGGCAGGAACTGGTGGGCCTCGTCCATCATTATCCATACCATGGGAATTGTCTTCTTCATCTGTCCCGTCATGAGACCGTATTCTTCCTTTTTCCTGGCCATGAGACGCTCGGCAAATATCTTTGATGAGAGAAGGCCGACGACAAGACTCCTGACCGACCATGCGCCTGAAGTCCTTGTGAAGTGTGAAATGTCAAGGATTGATATCTGGCCCTGACCGAGCAAATCATCAACGGCCAGCCCTTCCTCGGAAAATATGCCCCATTCCATCGCAGCGGAAAAACGGTTTGCAAGGGAATCTTTTGTCTTTTTTTCCATCCTCTCGTCCGCCATGATGACATCTATGATATCATCTATGCTGTATTTGTTTCCCATTTCCTTCTTGACCTTTTTTATAACCCTTTCAATAGCTATACCGTGTTCGTCTATAGGGGAGAAACCGAACGTGATTATCCAGTCTGTTGCAGTCAGGTCGGTGGGCGAGAAACTGAAAGTGGAATCGACATCAACGCCCGAATCTTCGTATTCCTTCTTGAACGCGTACGGAACGAAGAGTTTCGCATCAAGAGCTTCCGGTTTAAGCCCCCATTTCTTAAGTAATTCAGCATCCCTTTCGTTGGGGGTCTTCATAGACCAGTATATTCCCATTGTGTCTATCATCAGGACGGCAAGGTTCTTTCTTATATCCTCAGGAAGTCTCGCGATCTCTTCTACAAAGGTTCCCGCACTGTAACTCTTTCCCGTCCCTCTCTTACCACAGACCAGTATCACATGAGGTCTGGAGACATCAACATGAATATAATTCGTAAGATGGGCATCGTCGCCCGTTCCCACGACGTGGCGGCCTATCATGGCCGTCCCCTTGTCTCCGAATTCTTTAAGGTCGCTTTCATCCTTGCCAAGAATTATCTTCTCCACGTTCTCCCCCCAAACAATCTTGTGAGACCTGTTTTATATATGAAATCATCTAAATAAATATCAGACTTGATGTTCAACCGTTAAAAAGTGAGGATGTGATTTTGATGGGAGTTTTGGAAGAGCTGATAAAAAATAAGGAAGATCTTCTTCTGACGTTCATGAAGATAATCGAAGGTAAAGAAGCAAGAGCCAAGATAAACCTTGAGGGAGTGAAATTCATGGTACAGGGAACCGAGGTCAGACTTGATGGTGCCGTGGAATTCAGCGTCATTCCTTTCAAAAAGAAATAATTAATTGTGCGGATATTGTGATTGGCTTTCACAGTATCCATAGTTTTCGGTGTTATTATGGCTTTCTGGAGTTCCCTCCTTTCCCAATTTTCAGGCGGTGATATCTGTTTTACCATATCGCTTGATGGAAAGGATGTTGCATCTATTTGTATTAAAGGAAAGGAAATTATAGTTGAAATAAAAAGCGCTCTGATGGCTATTGAATTTGGGGTGAAGGAATTTATAAAAACATGGGGAAAGCCAAGCAGAAAGATTGATATGAGCGCCTTTGAGAATATAAAGAAGGCGGGATATAAAATAGTCCTGAAATACAAACTTCTTGAAATAGAAATTTAATCAGTTGTTCCAGCTCTGACTTCTTTTT